>NZ_BAAADA010000044.1:0-8314 GCF_039522005.1 Alkalibacterium indicireducens | reverse complement strand
AAGCTATCGCTTGACCGAAATTCATCTCCCACTTTCACTGGTGCTTCGCACCCATACGCTTAGAAGTGGGAGACTTCTTTCGGAATTACGTTAAACTAGAAAATAGATGGTTCTATTTCTGCCATCTTCAGGAAGGAAGAGTTTAATGAATAAAGATTTTACTGTCATAGGCAGCTATCCCACTGAAAGAGAAGCTGAACAGGTCGTTCGTCGCCTGATGGACGAAGGTACGGATAAAAAGGATATAACTATTTTTACCAACAAGGATAAAGGCAATCAGCTTCGAAACCCGGACAATGTCGATGTAGCCAATCCGGATGTCAACGGAACTGATAAAGATCATGACAACGAAAAGAGTTTCTGGGAATCACTGAAAGATGCTTTCTTAGTAAGAGATGATGAGTATTACAATGATTCAAATTATATACAAGAAGATGATACGCTCCACATGTATCGGGATGACTTGAAGAAAGGTCACCTGGTTGTCGCTGTCGATCGTTCTGATAAAACAGATAATGTAGAAAATCCGACATCATCTTCCGCTACACATGCCGGAGATCCGGATCTTGAAACACTTGGAACAACAGCCGGTTTTCCTAATGAGGGAAGCGTTCAGGGAATGGGCGACGGCGGTCAGCCGCCGATGGAACCTAAAACGAATGACGGAACCCCTCCGGAACTGGAAGACACACACGGAGAAGCTGATGTGGATGATTCAACAGAAGACCGGCTTCGTCAGACACGTAAGGAAGACTTCGACTCCTAGACTGAAAGATTTCTGAATAAGTAAAAAGCCTGCCGGAGATGGCAGGCTTTCCTTTTTGTCATTTATTCATTGCCCACTCAGACTGATATAGACGCTGAGTGGGCAATGATATTCCATTTATTTACTACTCAACTCGAGATAGTCCCTCAGTGGGCATTACTCACTGATTTTCCAGCCAACAATAGCTGCCATAGCTTACTCGATAGAGAAGTTTCCAGGAGATACTTCGATCGTGCGGTCCTGTGTGTTGACCTTATCCACTTTGATCAGTGAGGTGTAATCTTTCACTGAACGTTCCCCATTAAATATATTTTCAGCAATAACCGTTGCGCCAACTACTTCAGAATTGAATTCTTCGATCAGGCTGATCATGCCGTTGACCGTACCTCCGCCTTTCAGGAAGTCATCTACGATCAGCACCTTTGAACCCATGTCCAGACTTCTTCTGGACAGCTCCATTTTCTCCACTCTATCGGAAGATGATCCGGACACATAGTTGATGCTGACGGTGGACCCTTCAGTCACTTTTGAGTCTCTTCTGACAATAACAAATGGAACATTCAGATAAAAGGCCACGGACTGAGCGATCGGCACCCCCTTAGTCGCAACAGTCATCACACTGTCCACGTCTTTATCCATATATTGGGAAGCGATAACTCGTCCGATTCCCCTCAGCCATTTTGGATCCCCCAGCATATCAGACAGATAGACATATCCACCGGGGAGCAGTCGCTTGGAATAATTCAGCTCTTCACACAAGTCGCGGATAAACAGCTCAACATCTTCTGCTTTCATCTTTGGAATATATTTGACTCCTCCAGCTGCTCCGGGCAGAGTCTCAAGGAAGCCGATGCCTCTTTTGGCAAATGTTTCTTTTACAATGGTAAGATCTTCACTGATGCTTGATTTTGCGGACTCATACCGTTTTGAAAACAGAGTGAGTGGAATCAATGTGTGGGGATGTTCAATCAGATAATGTGTAATATCGATTAGTCGTTCGCTGCGTTTTACTTTCATTTTTACTTTCACCTCATTATGTAACGTACATTACATTCTATTACTGACTATTCTACCTCTTTTATTCGGAAATTCATAGGTTTTTTATTGCTTTAAATAATAAATGTTCGTTTATTGTGATTTCTTTTCGTCAGTATCAATAATTTATTCTTGAAAAATCAAAACCACCAGTGTGAACTGGTGGTTTGCTCTGCGGCTGAAAGCCTCTCTTACCGGCCTCGGCCTGAAAGGCCCACTGAGTGGGTTTCCCTTATGCACCACACTTACTCACTGATTCTAAAAGAATCGTTTGTTTTTTCTTGTTCTTATGTCCGGTGAACGGATCATATTCTTCGAATAATGTCAGTTGATCGCTCATATAGTCTTCTCGAAGCTGATTCCTAATATACTCTTCGATCTGTTTTCTATTTCGACCGACTGTGTCGACAAAATACCCCCGACACCAGAACTTTCGATTCCCATATCGGTATTTCAAATTGGCATGTCGATCGAAAATCATCAGGCTACTTTTTCCTTTCAAATACCCCATGAACTGAGATACACTCAACTTTGGTGGGATACTAACTAACATATGAATGTGATCCTTGCACGCATTCGCTTCGTGTATTTCCACTCCTTTTCTCTGACAAAGTTCTCGGATAATCTCACCGATGCTCTGTTTATACTTGCCATATATTATCTGTCTTCTGTACTTGTGTGCGGAAACGATGTGATACTTACATCTCCATTGTGAATGTGCTAAACTGTTCTTGTCCTTCATGGGACGCCTCCTTCAATGATTTGAGTAAGTGGTCGGGAAACCAACTTTATCTTATCATGAAGTGAGGCTTTTTTTGACCCCACGCTGAAAGCTATCCTTAACCCCCGGCATAGCCGGGGGTTTTCAAAGTACAGAAAAAGAAAAGAGACCCGTCTGCCAAGGGTCTCTTCACCAAAAATTTTATTTAGTTTCAATTTCAACAAGCAAATCATTAGACTGAATCTGATCGCCTTCTTTGACAAATAAGCGTTCAACTCGTCCGGCAATTGACGAACGGATCGTCGTTTCCATCTTCATTGCCTCAGTTATAACAATCGGTGCACCTTTTTCGACTTTGTCACCACGCTTGACCAGAACCTGAAGAACAGAACCGGGCATCGTTGCACCAATATGTCCTTTATTGGACGGTTCAGCTTTCTTGCGGACCGCTTTGGTCGTCGTTACACTCTTGTCCTGAATTTCAATCTGACGGGCCTGGCCGTTCAGTTCAAAGTAAAGGGTACGGTTACCTTCCAGATCAGGGTCACCAATCTGATTCAGCTTGATGATCAACGTTTTCCCTTTTTCAAGAGTCACTTCGATCTGCTCACCCATACGCATGCCGTAGAAGAAGGTCGGTGTATCAAACTTGTTCACTTCTCCATACATATTATAGAAGAAGGTGTAATCCAGGAAGACCTGTGGATACATGATGTAACTGATGACCTCTTCCATACTCGGTTCTCTGTCCAGGTGTTCGCCGAGCTCAGCCTTGACCTTCTCAAAATCCATCGGCTCCTTGTATTCCCCTGGTCTTTTCTCAAGCGGTTTGTCTCCTTTGAGAACGATCTCCTGCAGACGTTTCGGGAATCCGCCTTCGGGTCTGCCGAGCTCACCTTTAAAGAAGTTGACAACTGATTTAGGAAAATCGATGTCCTCTCCTTTATCGTAAATGTCCTGTTCGGTCAGGTCATTTTGAATCATGAACAGAGCCATGTCTCCTACTACTTTGGAAGACGGCGTTACTTTGACAATATCCCCGAACATATGGTTCACGACAGCATAAGCCGCTTTGATATCGTCCCAGCGATCCTCAAGGCCGACCCCTTTGGCCTGCTGTTTGAGGTTCGTGTACTGTCCACCAGGCATCTGGTGCGTATAGACTTCAGTAGACGCAGCAGGCATGCCTTCTTCAAAATCAGCATAGTATTTACGTGTATCTTCCCAGTATCGGTTCAGCTGCTCTACATTCTGTATATTGAAATTAGGCGCATGGGATGTTCCTTCCAGTGCATAATACAGACTGCTCATGCTCGGCTGACTTGTTTTTCCACTTAATGCACTCTGAGCGACATCGACAATGTCAACACCGGCACGAATCGCCGCACCATAGGTATAGACGCCATTTCCGCTCGTGTCATGCGTATGCAGATGAATCGGTATCTTCACAGTGTTTTTCAGTTCGCGGATCAGACGATAGGCAGCATGCGGTTTAAGCAGTCCTGCCATATCTTTGATTGCAAGAATATGGGCGCCCATTGCTTCCAGCTCTCTTGCCATCCGCTTATAGTAATCCATCGTATACTTAGTCTGAGACGGATCGTTCAAGTCACCCGTGTAGCAGATGGCCGTTTCTGCTATCTTGTTCTCATCCCTAACAAACTGAATACTTTTCTCCATCTGAGGAAGCCAGTTCAGGCTGTCAAATATTCTAAAGACATCGATTCCGTTAGCTGCTGCCAGACGGATGAATTCCTGAAGGACATTATCCGGCAGATTTTCATACCCAACACCGTTCGATCCTCTGAAGAGCATCTGGAGTAAAGTATTCGGCATTTTCTGACGGAGTTTTCTTAGACGCTCCCATGGGTCTTCGGTCAGGAAGCGGTAAGACACATCAAATGTGGCGCCTCCCCACATTTCCAGAGAGAAGAGTTCAGGTATCGCCTGCTCAGTCTGTTCAGCAATTGCCAGCATATCTTTCGAACGCATACGTGTTGCCAGCAGACTCTGGTGGGCATCTCTGAACGTCGTATCAGTCATCAGGACTGAGTTCTGTTCTTTAAGCCACTGGGCTACTGCTTCGGGACCATCTGTATCCAGAATATGTTTAGGATAGACGATATCTTCAGAAGGAAGGATCAGCTTCTCCGGCATTCTTGGTTTCTTGTACGCTTTTTTCTCTACTTTTCCGATTCCCGGGAACCCATTGACTGTTACATTTCCGATATACTTTAGAGATTTATTCCCTCTGTCTCTCAGCTTTGAATACTCGAAAAGTTCCGGTGTTTCATCAATAAATCGTGTCGTCGCTTTCCCTGAAGAAAACTCAGGGTGCTTGAGTACGTTGATCAGGAAGGGAATATTAGTTTTTACGCCTCGAATTCTGAATTCGATCAGAGACCGTGTCATTTTCTGAACAGCTTTTTCATAGTCCATTGCCTGAACAGACAGTTTAACTAAGAGTGAATCGAAAAATGGAGTAACGACTGACCCTTGGAAACCATTCCCTGCATCCAGTCGAATACCAAACCCACCCGGCGAGCGGTACGTATTGATTTTCCCAGTATCAGGAAGGAAGCCATTTGCTGGATCTTCAGTTGTAATCCGGCACTGAATAGCTGCACCGTTCAGTCGGATATCTTCCTGATGAGGTAGTCCGACTTCTTCAAACAGATTTTTTCCTTGAGCGATCAGAATCTGGCTCTGAACGATATCGATTCCGGTCACCATTTCAGTGATCGTATGCTCAACTTGTACACGGGGGTTTACTTCAATAAAGAAAAATTCGTCGTTTTCAAGCAGAAACTCTACTGTCCCTGCGTTGACATAGTCGACATGCTTCATGAGTTTGACCGCTGTTTGGCACAGTTCTTCTCTCACTGAAGGAGACAGGTCTACACATGGAGCTACTTCGACTACTTTCTGGTGACGTCTTTGAACAGAACAGTCTCGTTCATACAGGTGGACGATATTCCCATGACTGTCCCCGAGGATTTGAACTTCGATATGCTTGGGGTTGGAAATATAGCGTTCGACGTAAATATCGTCACGGCCAAACGCCGCTTTCGCTTCACTCCTTGCCCGCTCGAATCCTTCTTCAGCTTCGGCTTCGTTATGAGCTACACGCATACCGCGTCCACCGCCACCTAAAGCGGCTTTCATCATGATCGGATATCCGAATGTGCGTCCGAATGCCTTGACCTCTTCAACACTGTCGACCGGCCCGTCTGTTCCTGGAATAGTAGGAATACCTGCTTCTTTGGCTACTTCCTTAGCTTTCAGTTTATCTCCAAACACATCCAGATGACGCGTTTCCGGTCCGATGAAAATGATCCCTTCCTCTTCACAGCGTTCTGCAAAGCCCAGATTTTCAGATAAGAACCCGTATCCAGGATGGATCGCTTCAGCACCCGAATCTTTAGCAATAGCAATAATGCTTTCAATGTCTAAGTATGCATCGATGGGCTTCTTTCCTTCTCCCACCAGATAAGCTTCATCTGCTTTAAACCGGTGAACGCTCGCTTCGTCCTCCTGAGCGTATATAGCAACCGTTGAAATCCTTAATTCATGCAGGGCTCTAAATATTCGGATAGCAATCTCGCCCCTGTTGGCAACCAATACTTTCTTCATTAAGTCTTCACCTCAACCTTATTTGATTTGACTAATTATCATTCTATTTTAACCTTACTCTCTATTTTACCAGAGATTGGCTCCATAAGAAAAGAATATTTTTCATTGTCTCAGAAATCAAAAAGGGATGCCATCGATAGGCATCCCTCTATGCTGACATCTATAAAAAGCTTGTTCAGTAACTTACCACATTTATTCCTTTATCTTTTTCTCCAAAAGGGTAATCTTTTCCCTGATGAGGCAGAAGGAAAAAAGAGATGTAGACTCTTTTCTAAACGTGTTAAGCAATACGATCAGAAACCGGCTGCCATTTTCTTCTCCAATCGTCTGCTTCAAACCTAGTCCACATTAATATGTAATCAATCATTACCATTCTATCATCCATGCCCGACTGAATCTCAGACAGTTCGGATAATTTTATGACAACATTCGCACAAAGACCCTCAATCAAGGAAGAATCACCTGTCCTTGGTTGAGGGTCACTTTTTTATCTTGCAAATTAATCTGTATCGCCAGTTATATTTCTGCGACGGGTCAGTCGTTCATACTGGGAGGCCGAGAATAGTTTCTTTATAGCAGTGGTCAACCCAAAAATGAAAATAAATATCAGAGTGATCGATGCTCCTGGCGGTGTACCGTATTGATACGAAGCAGTGAGACCGCTCAGCATTCCGATAACTGCAATGACTATGCCGATAAGGATAACGCCATTAAAACTCTTGCTTAACCGCATGGAAATTGCAGCTGGGAGAATAATAATCGCCGACACTAGTAAGGCGCCTACAATTGGCATGATGACTGCTATCGTCACACCGGTCAGTACGTTGAACAGAATCGACATACGCTTAATCGGAAGGCCAGCTGTAAATGCCGTATCTTCATCAAACGTCAGAATATACATCGGTTTTCTGAAAATAATGTATAAGCTCCCGATCGCCAGGGTCAAGCCAAGCAGAAGCCAGATCTGCTGCTGGCTTATCGTAACGATGGATCCGAACAGGAACTGGTTGATATTCAGTGATGCACCGCCTTCGTTCAGACCTAGAAGAACCAGAGCGACTGCCATCCCTCCGGACATCAACATTGCTACTGATATTTCAGAATATGTCCGGTATATCATTCGAAGATACTCCAGTAAGATGGCTACGCCTATCACGACGATAATATTTGTCCAGGTCGGGTCAGTACCTAACAGCATCCCAAGTGCCACCCCGGCAAGCGATATATGCGAGAGGGTATCCGCAATCAGAGACTGTCTTCTCAAAATCAGAAAAAGCCCCAGAACTGGCGCAATCAGTGAGATGAGGAATGATGCCTGGAAGGCTCTTTGCATGAATCCATAGAAAAACATCTCCAAGGGGAATCCTCCTTCCGTATCAGTTCGATATGTTTATTCGCATATTGACGCAGCTCTTCATGATCATGCGTCACCATCAGTATGCCTTTTCCATGATCCTGACTGTTATGCTTAAGTAGGCGATAAAATTCTTCACGGGAATGGCTGTCCATACCTGTGGTCGGTTCATCCAGGACAAAGAGATCAGGGTCCGTTGCAAATACTCGGGCGATCGAAATACGCTGCTTCTGACCCCCGGACAGTTCACCTATTTTCTTGTGACGCATATCCCACATACCAACGGATTCAAGAGATCGTCTGACATGTTCCTTATCTTCTTTATCCAGTTTTTTGAACCAGCGTCCTCTAGGATATCTCCCTGACTGAACGAGTTCCAGAACAGTACTTGGAAAACCTGCGTTGAATGAAGAAACCTGCTGAGGAACATAGCCTACAACGAGTTTTTCATTCCACCTATTTGTTCTGGACAGAGTGACGTTTCCTTTCGACGGTTTAAGAAGTCCCAGGATATTCCGTAATAAAGTTGTTTTTGCTGCCCCGTTTTCACCAGTCAGCATGACAAAATCACCGGAGTTCACCTCAAAAGAGATATTTTCCAGGACGGGTTCATCTTCATAATGGAAAGCAAGGTCATCGACTGTAATATATTGCATAAATTATCGACCTTTCTTAGATAGATTCGCTCTTAAGTATAGCATTTTATCCAGCATTTTTCAGCTGAATCTGTTAAACGTATGTGTCAAGACTTTGGCGGAAACTTTTTTTCTAGAGATGGTAACTCTTCAATTTTAATATTAAAATG
>NZ_BAAADA010000043.1:0-2022 GCF_039522005.1 Alkalibacterium indicireducens | reverse complement strand
ATAATTATTTATAAGAAGTTTCAATAACCGCAAGGGTTAAACCTGGATATTCAACTGCAAAACTTGAGTTAATATGATAGGGTTAATACTGCTTCTAGCTATATCTATGAGCCTTCAGATTATGTGGTATTAAATCGACAGACTAATCGAGAAAATTGTACTTAATTGAGTTCGAACTGAAATTATGTGACAAAATTTCCTCTGGCTAAAAAAAAGAATAGCTCTGTATTTGAAACACCCACTAATGAGAAAACTTTAAATAATTTGCCAGCAAAAGATCAATCTAAAAAAATCCATTCGATTTTAGCAAAGGAAGTTACTATAATTGACTTTTGTACTCAATGATCTGTTCAAGAAAAAAACTATAAAAGCAAATCCAGATATTAAATCGTTAATTGTTTTTTCAGATTTTGAGAGATCAAAGCATATGAGACATATGACACAGTATTATTATAAGAACAATTATGATGTTAAAGCCCACATAGTAATAGAAAATATCTAAATAATAACTTTTTAGGCTAGAAACTTAATTTAAATAAACTGGTTAATACAAAAGTTACAGCCTCGGTTTACTGGTATACTATCGACAAGTTAATGAGCGTATACTACGTAGGAGGTTTTATATAATGGGCAGTACTTATGTAATAGGAATTTTAAAGGTGGCGTTGGAAAAACTAAGACAGTAACTATGTTGGCTTATGAGAGCGCTATTCAAAAAAATCGTAAAACGTTAGTAATTGATCTCGATCCTCAGGGTAATGCTACTTCAGTTTTAGCTAAAACTGGCAACATCGAATCTATAGATAAAAATATAACGAATGCTTTTAATAATGGAAATTTAGAAAACGAAATTACACCAATAATGGAAAATTTAGATTTGGTTGCTTCAAACACAGCTTTTAGAAATTTAAGTAAACTATTAATTCAACGTTTCCCAGATGATGAATTAAAACAAATTAAATACTTAAAGGATTTAATCGAACCGATCAAGCATAAATATGATTCTATATACTTAGACGTCCCACCAACTATTAGTGATTATTCAGATAATGCTATGCTGGCTGCTGATTTCTGTATCATAGTTCTCCAGACACAAGAGTTGTCATTAGACGGAGCTCGAACTTATATAGACTACATGCAATATCTGGTAGATACCTATGACGCAGATTTGAACGTACTAGGTATCATACCCTGCATGCTAAAACCAGGAGGCAGAGTGGATAGCAAAATACTGGATCAAGCTAAAGAATTATATGGAAATAATGTCTTGCAAACTAATGTTAAATATCAGGAACGCTTAAAAGTATATGATGTGCAGGGTATTGAAATGAACCGCAATATTAATGGCAATATTGATATGTGGGACAAAAAAGCACACGCTGTCTTTTTAAAGGTTCTAGAAGAATTAGATAGTCACCAAGAAACTTTTACAGTTAGTTAAGTTAATAGGGAGGAGCTTTAGTTAAAATGGCAGAATTTGAACCTATAATTATAAAAAGAGTACCTCATTACAAAATAAAAAAGTTGAAATAAAGGGCAGCAATAGTTTTGGACGAATGGAAACACCAGCACAAAAACCTAAACCGTTAATTGCAGAGAAGAAAAAAAAACAAAAAGTTAGTCAATCCGCGATTTCTAAAGAAGACCCTAGGTTAAAAGCTAGCAAGACGCAGAAAACTAGTCCCAGTACAAATCTAAAAATTAATACTTTAAAACCTTTTCTGAAAGAAACAGAAAGTATGAATACCGCTACTTACAATGACATAGTTGATATGTTAGTAGACAATTATGTGCAAACTAAATTGACTACTAGACAAAGCGAAGCTTATAAAGCTATATATAGCAGTCAATTTGATATGCTATAAAATGAATGAATGTGTTAATAGCGAGAATCAAAAAAATAATTAATTGAATTAGACATTACTTTAATATAAGATAGTCTGATTTCACAAGTGAACCAATTTCATAACTAACTTTTTAAAAAAGGAAACACTCGTCTAATTTCAAAATGACTATTTTTTA
>NZ_BAAADA010000042.1:46187-77515 GCF_039522005.1 Alkalibacterium indicireducens | reverse complement strand
TTTTTGTATTTTAATTGATAGAGCAACGATAGTTGCATTAAAACAACACGAAAAAACAAAAAAATTGGTAATTACTATTATAGATAAGGTAGGGGAAAAATGAATAAACAAAAAATTGCTATATTAACCGACTCGGGTTCAGATGTACCTGAACAGATTCGTACGACATATGATGTCAAGGTCATTCCTTTGAAGATCATTTTTGAAGACGGTGAATATGTTGATAAAGTAAACATTACCGCTGAAGAAGTTTATGACCGAATGAGTGAAGAAATACCAAAGACTTCTCTTCCTGATGGAGAAATCATCAAAGGAATGTTTGATGAAATCAAGGCAGAAGGATATGAAAAAGTACTTGCCGTGACGATTTCAAGTGGACTGAGTGGAACGAATAACATGGTCCGCATTGTGGCTGAGCAGTACGAAGGGCTGGAAATATTTGTTTTGGATACTAAAAATATCGGTATTGGTGCAGGTTTTTCTGTTGTGGAAGCAGCACTTCAGGCCGCAAAAGATATAGAATGGGATACAATCAAGGCTAATCTCCAGAAGGGCATTGAAAAAGCGAAAGTTTTCTTTCATGTGCCTACACTTGAGTACCTTCAGAAAGGCGGACGAATCGGTCTGGTTCAATCAGTTCTCGGAAGCATGATGAACCTCAAACCGATCATTACGTGTAATGAAGATGGGATCTATCACACTGTAGCTAAAGTTAGAGGTAAAGCGAAGTCTGTGAACAAAACTATTCAGTTAGTTGAAGAGTTTGCTTCTACAGCTAAAAAGTACAATCTGGCAGTTGCTTACGGTGGGAGAACTGCTCTAAAAGAAGCTGAAGCAATCAGACAGGAGCTGAAGGCCAAGCTTCCTGATTATGAACAGTTCTTCTTTGATCAAGTCAGTCCAGCACTGGGTGTCCACACTGGACCAGGTCTGATTGGTATTGGCGTTCAGATCTTAGACTAATAGAAATATTATGAAACAGACGCAGTAAAGACTTCCTTTATTGTGTCTGTTTTTTTCTGTTATAATGTAGGAACGTGAATCAGACTAGGAGTGAATCGAGTGCTAGCAGAAACAATATGGCGAAATAATACAATCGGTGACGATCAGGCAATTTCAGATCTCGCTGCTGAAATGAACCAGTCAAAAACTTTCATACGCTTATGTATGGCTAGAGGACTGACGACTAAAGAAGACATCAGTCACTTTATGACGCCGACAGCGGAATGGTTTCATGATCCTTTTGAACTGAAGGATATGGACAGAACAATTGAACGGATTCAGAAAGCCATCGAGCTCCATCAGAAAATAACAATTTATGGCGATTATGATGCGGACGGAGTTACAAGCACAACTATTTTATATGAAGCGATCGAGATGCTCGGGGGGAATGTCGACTATTTTATTCCTAATCGGTTTGTTGAAGGGTATGGCCCGAATATCAATGCATTTGAACGCTTAGTTGAACAAGGTACTGAGCTGATCGTGACTGTTGACAATGGGATCGCTGGACACGATGCGATTAATAGAGCGAATGAACTAGGGATCGATGTCATCGTAACCGATCACCACGAATGCCCGGAAAATCTTCCACAAGCTTACAGCATTGTACACCCTAAGCATCCTGAAGGCAGTTACCCGTTTAAGGAACTCGCAGGGGCCGGTGTCAGTCTGAAAGTAGCGCACGCCCTTCTTGGAGAATTGCCCGAAGAAATGATCGAACTGGCTATGATCGGAACGATAGCAGATGTAGTGTCTCTAACTGATGAAAACAGGGCGCTCGCTTACTTCGGCTTGAAGTTGATCAGACAGACCCAGAGAGTTGGGCTTCAGAGTCTATTAAAACAAGCTGAAATCTCCAGGGAAGACATTGATGAAGAAACGATCGGCTTCAGGCTTGCTCCTCCTGTCAATGCCGTAGGACGTTTAGGGGATGCCACGATGGTTGTCGACCTTCTCACTACATATGATGAGAAAAAAGCAGAGGACCTAAGTAGAAAAGTGATGGAGAAAAATAGTGAAAGAAAAAATATAGTCAGTCAAATTACCGGCGAAGCATTATCTAGAGTTGATGCACAGCAAAATGATCAAGTTATTGTATTAAAAGACGAGAATTGGCATCAAGGGGTGCTGGGTATCGTGGCCAGTAAAGTGACTGAAAAGACTGGAAAACCAGCTCTCATATTTTCTGTTGACCAGGACACTGGGATAATGAAAGGCTCAGGTAGAAGCGTGTCCGGTTTCAATCTGTTCGACTGTATGCAGCAGACCAGTCATCTCCTGAGAAATTTTGGTGGACACGAAATGGCCTGTGGTGTCAGCCTTGAGTTGACCAATCTGGAAACCTTCTACGACGCACTCCAGAAAAGTGCGAAGAATCTAGCGGGAGATAGGGCACTGAAGACTGAACTGACAATTGATGTTACGGCAGAATGGGAAGATCTGTCCATCGACCTGATTACGGAACTTGATCAGCTTAGACCATTTGGCCAAGATAACAGAAAACCTCTATTTAATATTTCTTCTGTCGTCCCAGAAGGGGCTCGCTTGATAGGGGCGAATCAGGATCACTTAAAATCGCTCGTTACTAAAAATGATACTAAAATGGATATGATCGCATTTGGCGCTTCAGACTGGTTTGAAGTGTTCAAATCCCAGCCGGAAATAGATATTGCTGGATATGTGTCGATCAATGAATGGAATGGAAACAGAAAGGTTCAGATCCAGGCTGTCGACTTCAAATCCAGAGAAAAAATAGCCATCGACAGACGCCAGTCAACTTTAAAGTCGGAAGTGTTCCTCGATTCTGAAGGCCATTATGTATTCTTTCAGAAAGCAGTATATAATAAGTGGCAGGAACAGATTCATCCAGAAGCTACCTGTCAGTTGGTGGACATGAGCACTGAGTTATATTCGGTCAGCAAAACGACTAAAATAATTGTTGTTGATACTCCAGACCAACTCGAACTTTTCCGGACTGTGTACAGGAATTATGTGAAGCAGTCTTTCTACTTGTATCTTTATTCTCCAAATGAGTACTATTTTAAAGGCATGCCGAAACATTCAACGTTCTCATCTTTGTATAAATGGCTGCGAACAAAGGAAACAGTCGATCTGTCAAAAGACACCAGGGAACTGGTGACTAAGCTCAACATCGATAAAGAAGTCGCTAAATTCATGTTAATGGTGTTTTTAGAGAACGAATTTGTTACAATAGAGGATGGAAAGGTGAGAGTCGTTGCCGATCCGGACCCGAAAAAACTGGAAGACACCAAGACGTATAAAAGACGGCTGGAACAGATTGCTGTTGAAGAAAAATTGGTTTACAGCTCTTTTAACGAATTGATGACTGCCATAAATGACACAAACTAAGTATGTGTAAACATAACGGAGGATTATAAATGGATTTTAAACAATATATTGCTGATGTACCTGACTTTCCTGAAGGGGGGATTGTGTTTAGAGATATTTCTCCACTGATGGCCGATGGTGAAGCTTACAGAGAAGCAACCAGACAGATCGTTGAATACGCTAAAGGAAAAGGGGTCGAAATGATCGTCGGTCCTGAGGCCAGAGGGTTCATCGTCGGCTGTCCTGTTGCCAATGAACTGGGAATTGGATTTGCACCCTGCCGTAAAAAAGGAAAGTTGCCTAGAGAAACTGTCGAAGTGAGTTACGGACTTGAATACGGCAATGATATCCTTCAGCTCCATAAAGATGCGATCAAACCAGGTCAAAAAGTGCTGATCACAGACGACCTGCTTGCTACTGGAGGGACCATAGCTGCAACGATCGAACTTGTAGAAAAGCTGGGTGGAGAAGTTGTCGGTGCGGCATTCTTTATTGAACTTGCTGATTTAAAAGGTCGCGATAAAATTGAAGGCTATGACATTTTTAAATTAATGACTTACTAAATACTGAAAACCCCCTCTCGAGTGAGAAGGGGTTTTTTATTAGAATATATGGCTTCTATATAAAGAAATAACTTTTCCGAGAATTTTTACATCATTAAGGATGATAGGGTCAAGTGCATCATTTTCGGGCTGAAGTCTGATATGATTCTTTTCTTTGTAGAATCGTTTACAGGTTGCTTCATCATCTTCAGTCATGGCAATGACAATATCTCCATTACTTGCACTTTCCTGTTTTCTAACGATAACCTGATCGCCGTCTAGAATACCAACATTCATCATACTATCTCCACGGATAGTCAGCATGAACAGATTGCCTCTGTCTAGCTCCAGGTCATTTGGAATCGGGAAATAATCTGTAGCTTCCTCAATAGCAAGGATAGGTTCGCCGGCAGTGACTACTCCTAGTAGAGGTATTTTGTCCTCTTCATCTATTCCCAGTTTATCCAATCCGGCTTTAGTGAACTCGATCGCTCTTGGTTTCGAGGGGTCTCTTAGGATGAATCCATTTTTTTCAAGACGTGCTAAATGTCCGTGAACTGTTGACGTTGAAGAGAGAGCTGTCGCCATCCCGATTTCTCTCACAGTGGGAGGATACCCTTTCTTCTTCACCTGGTTATATATATATTGTAGAATTTCAATTTGTTTTTCACCTTTACGGCCTCTAGTGGTCATTACTCACCCTCACTTTCGGAATAATTTATATGAACAACTGTTCTATTGTTATCAGTATAGCATAGGGCAGACGCTAATTCAAACGGATGTTCGAATAAAGGAAGCAGGTTCCAGCCGAATCTTATCTACCACTTTTTATTCAGGAATGTTATGATATAAGGTGTAGGACTTGCAAGAATAGAGAACTGAGGAGGATTCTATGTTAGAAAAGAAAAAACTGGACAGAATTAACGAACTCGTTAGAAAAGAAAGAAGTGAGGGTCTGTCTCAGGAAGAAAAAGATGAACAGAAAGCACTGAGAGAAGAGTATATCCAAGCTTTCAGGTCCGGCATGAAGAATCAGATCGAAGGGATGAAAGTTGTGGATCCCGACGGAAATGATGTCACTCCAGATAAAGTGAAAGAGATTCAGAAAGAAAAAGGCTTGCATGGCCGGGACGAGTAAACAGCCATATTCGTAATAACTGCAGAATAGATTGAATTAAAGCGCTAAAAATAGTACAATAATGTAGTAAGTTTAAATTTTAAACAAACGAAAGGGTTGAAGTTCATTGTTCGATAAAACAGATCAAATGGCCGTCGATACGATTCGTACATTAAGTATTGATGGAGTACAGGCAGCCAATTCCGGTCACCCAGGGTTACCTATGGGAGCAGCTCCTATGGCGTATACATTATGGACCCGTCACTTAAATGCTAATCCGAAAAATTCGAGATGGTTCAATAGAGACCGTTTTGTCCTTTCAGCAGGACACGGATCTATGCTTTTATACAGCCTTCTTCATCTATCAGGCTATAACGTGTCTATTGATGATCTTAAAAACTTCCGTCAATTGGGAGGGAATACACCAGGACACCCTGAAGTGCATATCACAGATGGTGTCGAGGCAACTACTGGTCCTCTAGGTCAAGGCGTAGCTAATGCAGTAGGAATGGCAATGGCAGAAGCACACCTGTCTGCTACCTATAATAAAGGTGACTATAACATCGTTGACCACTATACTTATGCACTGTGTGGAGACGGAGACCTTCAGGAAGGTGTTTCTCAGGAAGCTGCTTCTCTGGCTGGTCACTTGAAATTAGGCAAACTGATTATGCTTTACGATTCCAACGATATCCAGCTTGATGGACCGACTTCAAAAGCGTTCACTGAAAATGTCGGTATGCGTTTTGAGGCTTACGGATGGGAACATATCCTGGTTGAAGATGGAAACGATTTAGAGGCCATCGATGCTGCAATAACTAAAGCGAAAGAATCCACCGATAAACCAACACTTATCGAAATCAAAACAGTCATCGGATTCGGAGCAACAAATGCCGGTACGCACAATGTTCACGGTGCACCACTTGGACCTGAAGGGGTAAAAGCTGCTAAGAAAGCATACGGCTGGGAAGGCGAAGACTTCTACGTACCTGAAGAAGTCACTAAGCGATTCAAAGAGCACATGATCGATAAAGGTCAGGAGCTAGAAGATAAGTGGAACAGTCTACTTGATGAATACCGCAGTGCTAATGGTGAACTTGCGAATCAGTTCGACCAGGCTTTATCTGGAGAGCTTCCAGAAGGATGGGATGCTGAACTGCCTTCATTTTCTGAAGAAGATGGAGCAGATGCAACACGTAACTACAGTGGAAAAGTGCTGAATGCTATTGCTGAAGCTGTCCCTAACTTCTGGGGTGGATCTGCCGACTTGTCAGGATCGAACAAGACTATGATCAGTGGTGTTAAAGACTTCCAGGCTGGTCAGTATGACGGACGCAACATCTGGTACGGCGTAAGAGAATTTGCTATGGCAGCTGCTCTAAACGGCATCCTGCTTCATGGGGGAACGAAATCTTACGTTGCTACATTTTTCGTCTTTACAGATTATCTGAGACCAGCGGTACGTCTGGCTGCACTATCTGAAATTCCGGCTATCTATGTCATGACACATGACTCAATTGCCGTAGGTGAAGACGGACCGACTCACGAACCTGTAGAACAGCTATCCAGCTTCAGAGGAATGCACAATCTGACTGTTCTTCGTCCGGCTGACGGTAACGAAGTAGCTGCAGCTTGGGAAATTGCTGTGACATCAACTAACCGTCCAACTATGCTTGTGCTGACTCGTCAAAATCTTCCTGTTCTTCCTGGAACTAAGGAAACAGCGAGACAAAATGTCAAGAAAGGTGCTTATGTCCTTTCTCCGTCTGAAAGCGACACACCTGATGGTATCCTGATTGCTACTGGATCTGAAGTAACATTAGCTGTTGAAGCGCAGAAAGAGCTGAAAGCACAAGGGCACGATGTATCAGTAGTCTCCATGCCAAGTTTCGATCTGTTCGAACTTCAGTCTGATGAGTACAAGGAATCTGTTCTTCCAGCTGCTGTAAAAAACAGAGTAGCTATCGAAATGGGATCTCCATTCGGCTGGCACCGCTATGCTGGACCTGAAGGTAGGATTCTTGCGATCGACAAATTCGGAGCAAGTGGTAATGGTGAAGCTGTTGTTGAAGCTTACGGATTTACTTCTGAAAATGTTGTCAACACGTATCTTTCAATGAAATAATGTAACTGAAAAGTCTGAAAGCCACCTGTATTCCTGCTGGAGCACAGGTGGCTTTCAGCATGTTGTGAATAAAAACCGGAAGACGGGCTGGCCAGTACTTCCCTCTCTAAGTCAATTGATGGTATAAAATAGCTTTTTAACATATAAAGGTTTATTTCTCCACATTTATTGTGTAAAATAGTTCAGTGAGCAGATATGTCTATGTCTGCTGTATGGTTACAGTATCGATTTTTGAAAGGAGTGAACAAGATGAGCACAGGCCTTGCTATTGTACTAATTATTTTAGCTCTGATCGCCGGACTGGTCGGAGGATTCTTTATTTCCAGAAAATATATGATGGACTATTTTGAAAAAAATCCGCCAATCGACGAAAACATGCTGCGTATGATGATGCTTCAAATGGGACAGAAACCTTCTGAACGTAAGATCAATCAGATGATGAGTCAAATGAAATCTCAGCAGAAGAGCGCAAAGAATAAAAAGAAAAAATAAGTAAGGGACGGACAGAATAAAACGCTGTCCGTTAACATTTGACACAATATGACAATATGTCATATTGCTTTCACAATCGACTAAGCTAATGGGAGACGACGATATGGGGATATTTAAACGACTGAGCTGGTTTTTCAAACAGGAGAAAAAATCCTATCTGGTAGGAATAGGTGCACTGATCATCGTAGCGCTGCTCCAGCTGATTCCACCGAGAATTATAGGCATTGTAGTCGATGAAATAGATATGGGTATAATCACACAGGAATCGCTGCTTACGTGGCTGCTGATTCTGTCTTCCACTGCAATCGGTCAGTATGCTCTAAGGTATTTATGGCGGGTGCGTATCTGGGGAAACGCTGCTAAACTTGAACAGATCGTGCGTAAGCAGCTGTTCAATCATTTTACAAATATGGATAATGAGTTCTTCCAGAAATACCGTACAGGTGACTTGATGGCACATGCAACAAATGACCTTCGTGGTCTTAGAATGGTTGCAGGTGGAGGGATTCTTACGATGGCTGATGCAATCAGTGTCGGTCTGACCACTTTGCTGGCAATGATTTTTTTTGTAGACTGGCGCCTGACACTTCTGGCGATCATTCCACTGCCATTATTAGCCATGACGTCTCGTGTGCTCGGGAAAAAGCTTCACCTGCGATTCAGAGACGCTCAGGCTGCCTTTTCGCATCTGAATGATAAAGTTCAGGAGAGTATTCAGGGGATCAAGGTAATCAAGACGTTTGGACAGGAAAAAGAGGATATAGAGCAATTTTCAAAACAGACTGACAATGTCGTTGAAAAGAACAGATCAGTATACAAAATCGATTCACTTTTTGATCCGGCGATTACGTTTATCATGGGGATTTCATATTTCCTGACGATACTTGTAGGAGGCTGGCTGATTTCAGACGGAGAAATATCTGTCGGAGATTTCGTGACGTTCATCAATTATATCGGAATGCTCGTTTGGCCGATGTTTGCTATCGGACGTCTGTTCAACATTATTGAAAGAGGATCTGCCAGTTATGACCGGATCGAAAATCTGCTTAGAGAAGAGACATCAATAGTGGAACGTCAAGGGGCGATAGACAAACCGGTTTCAGGAGAGTTGTCTTTTGAACTTGATTCCTTTTCCTACCCTGATGAGGAAGGGACCACCCTTAAAAACATCCACTTCACGCTTGAAGCTGGCGGGACATTAGGTGTCGTTGGTAAAACGGGAGCAGGTAAAACAACGATTCTTAAGTTGCTTCTCAGAGAATATGATGGGTATAAAGGCAGGATCAGGTACGGGGGATATGACATACGTGATTATACCCTCGATGCGTTATTGAAACATATAGGCTATGTGCCTCAGGATAACTATCTGTTTTCAGATACGATAAGAGAAAATATCCGCTTTGCAGATCCGACCTTGTCTCAGGAAGCTGTCGAAGCGGCAGCTAAACTTGCCGATATTCATGATGATATTCTTGCGATGCCGAATGGATATGACACGGAAGTAGGCGAGCGGGGCGTGTCACTTTCCGGGGGGCAGAAACAGCGAATTTCAATTGCCCGGGCTATCCTCATCAATCCGGAACTGATGATTCTTGATGATTCACTATCGGCTGTCGATGCGAAGACTGAGGAAAGTATCCTGTCAGGGCTGAAAGAACTGCGCAGAGGACAGACGACGATCATTGCGGCTCACCGTATCAGCTCAGTCATGCACGCTGAAGAGATCATCGTTGTCGAAGACGGTGAAATTGTCGAGCGCGGGACGCACAATTCGTTGCTTGCACAGGATGGATGGTATAAGGATATGTATGAACAGCAGCAGCTGGTAAGGGAACTGGAAGGGGGAGAGGGCTAATGGAACAGCAGGAACTACAGAAAAGACGAACGATTCCGTTTAACGAACAGATGAGTATACTGAGACGCATCCTTACATTTGCCTCACCTTACAGAAATCAGTTTATACTGGCTATATTTTTCAGTGTAGCTCTTGCAGTAACTAATGCGGCACTCCCCCGAATCATTCAGGTTTTCATTGATAACCACCTGACAGTCGGTGGCGTGACGATTCAGACGATTCTCTTCTTCGCATCTCTTCACTTTGGTGTGACGATCGTTAGAATGACTGTCTGGTATTTCGAATTGTATATCTTTAATATGGCTTCAGAAAAAACAGTACAGAACATAAGAAATCAGCTGTTCACCAAACTTCATAATCTAGGCATGCGATTCTTCGATCAGACCTCTACTGGCTGGATCATTACGCGAGCTACAAATGATACTGAAGCAATGAAGGACTTCTGGCACGTATTTCTGACGATCATACAAGGGGTGTTTGGGGTCATCATCTCCCTTGGGGCAATGTTCCTGCTGGATGTAACTGTGACACTGTGGATCCTTATCTTTGCACCGGTCCTGCTACTGGTCATCAGATTCTATCAGGTCTATAGCTCACGCACTTACCATGAAATGAAATCCAAGCTGAGCCTGCTGAACACAAAACTTGCAGAAACCATTAACGGGATGTCAGTGATTCAGCAGTTCAGACAGGAAAAACGGCTTCAGAAGGAATTTGAAGAGACAAACCAGTCCTACTTCAATTCTCGTTTCTCCATGGTCAGAATCAACGCCTTGCTTCTGAGCCCGGTCATTAACATGCTGTATACTCTTGCTGTTGTTCTGATCCTGGCACTGTTCGGGTTCGACGCGTTGACCAGCCCGATTGAAGTAGGAATCATTTTTGCCTTCACATCATATGCAAATGATTTCTTCAGACCATTGACCCGGCTGATGGATAGTCTGAGTCTGTTCCAAGACGGAGTTGTTTCAAGCAGCCGCATCCTTACAGTTATGGATAACGAAGAGTATGTGCCGGAGCAGGACGACGATCCTGAAGCGCAGATCACTGACGGCAAGATAGAGTTCAAAAATGTAAGCTTCTCATATGACGACGAGAATTACGTTCTGAAAGACGTTTCGTTCACTGTAAATCCAGGAGAGACTATTGCGCTTGTCGGTCATACAGGGAGCGGAAAGTCTTCGATCATAAACGTGCTGATGCGTTTCTATGATTTCCAGAAAGGGGACGTGCTGATCGATGAGCAGTCCATCAGATCCTTCCCTATGCGGGAGCTGCGTCAGCGTATAGGTCTGGTCCTGCAGGATTCCTTCCTTTTCTACGGAACAATCAAGGACAACATCCGTTTGATGAACGAGGCTATTACAGATAGAGAGATAATTGAAGCGGCACGATTTGTTCAAGCCGATCAGTTTATCGAAGAACTTCCAGGTCAATATGATGCGCGGGTTGTTGAGAGAGGGGCCAGCTTCTCCAGTGGTCAGAAACAGCTGATCTCATTTGCCAGAACGATTGTAAGGGACCCTAAAATCCTAATCCTCGATGAAGCAACAGCAAATATCGATACAGAGACGGAGTCGCTCATTCAGGAAGGTCTGGAACGCATGCGTCAGGGACGAACGACTGTGGCGATCGCTCACCGACTGTCTACGATCAGAGATGCTGATCAGATCTTGGTACTAGATAATGGACATATTATAGAACGCGGGACCCATGACGAGCTGATTGAACGTGGCGGTTCATACAGAGATATGTACGAATTGCAGAACATCGGTCTGCAGTGATAGAAATATACTAGCAAATAAAAAAAGCCTTATCCACATCAGCCGGTAAACTGGTTGATCTCTGGATAAGGCTTTTTTCTTATTTATGGTCTTCAGAATCTAGAGAGACGAACGCATCCTGTATTTTTTCGGAATAATAAGCAGTGACGTCCTTGATGCCTTCTATTTTACGTTCAACCATGAACGGTTCTCCGAAGCGTACGGTTGCTTTCTGACGTTTCAGCAGGTCTTTGAATGTATACGGGCCGTGATAGACAACAGGTACAATCGGTTTTTTACTCATTTTTGCTATCGTAACAGCGCCACCTTTAAGTTCAGTGGAATGTCGTGTTCCTGTGGGGAAGATCACCAGGCCAAGATCGGTTTCCTTCAAAATCTTGACTGGGGTCTTGATGGCACTTGGGCCAGGATTTTTACGGTCAACAGGGAAAGCGTTCATTTTTGTAATCAGCCACTTAAAGAGTGGGTTCTTGAAAAGTTCTTTTTTTGCCATGAAACTGAATTGCTTGGGCGAGGCGGCAAGTACTAAATATACCGGATCGATCCATGAGCGATGAGGTGCTATAAGAATATAGTTATCGTCTTTAGGCAGGTTTTCCTTGCCCTGGACTTTATATCGTCCGTTTAAAGTCAGTATAAGCAACCTTACAATTAATCTTACAAATGAAAAAAACACTAGAGTCCACTTCCTTTTTAGGTTCTCAGTATAGTATGCGATAGAACTGGAAAATGTGCAAGAAAAAAATTAACTGAGAGTTGCATTTTAAGAGTATATGTAGTATACTTATAAGCGGTGCAAAAAGCACCAAATTTCACACCTGAGTGGATGGATTGAATGGTGCTCTATTGCCATGGAGTGTTCAAACAGATGAAGCTCGGGGAGGAAAAATATAAAACCAAATGGAGGAATGACAAATGGCAGTTGTATCAATGAAACAATTATTAGAATCAGGTGTTCATTTCGGTCACCAGACTAGACGCTGGAACCCTAAGATGAAACCATATATCTTTACAGAAAGAAACGGCATCTACATCATCGACTTGCAGAAGACTGTTAAGCTGATCGATCAAGCTTACAACTATGTCCGTGATATTGCAGAAGATGGCGGAACAGTTCTTTTTGTAGGAACTAAAAAACAAGCACAAGATGCGATCAAAGAAGAAGCTCAAAGAGCTGGCGCTTACTACATCAACCACCGTTGGTTGGGTGGGACGCTAACTAACTGGGATACAATTCAGAAGCGTATCAAGCGTCTGAAACAGATTGAAAAAATGGAAGAAGACGGAACATTCGATGTCCTTCCTAAAAAAGAAGTCGGTATCCTGATCAAAGAACGCGATCGACTTGAAAAATTCTTAGGCGGAATCAAAGATATGCCTAAGCGTCCTGACGTGTTATTCGTTGTTGACCCAAGAAATGAGCACATTGCTGTTAAAGAAGCTCAAAAACTTAATATTCCAATCGTAGCAATGGTAGATACTAACTGTGATCCAGATGAGATCGACGTTATCATCCCTTCAAACGACGATGCTATCCGTGCAGTAAAATTACTGACTAAAACAATGGCTGATGCTGTTATCGAAGGAAATCAGGGAGAAGAAGGCTTTGAAGAAGAAGCAAAATCTGATTCTCTAGATGAAATCGTTGAAGTCGTCGAAGGCGATAACGAGTAATCATCGCTTTTTACCGGATCGATATACGACTAAGGAGGAATTTTTGTGGCAAACATTAAAGCAGCTCAAGTAAAAGAGTTACGTGATAAAACAGGCGTTGGAATGATGGATGCGAAAAAAGCATTAGTGGAAACTGATGGAGATTTAGACGCAGCTGTCGATTACCTGAGAGAAAAAGGTGTATCTAAAGCAGCTAAGAAAGCAGACCGTATTGCGGCTGAAGGACTGGCTAACGTTCACATCGAGGGTAACGTTGCGGCTATCGCAGAAATCAACTCAGAAACAGACTTCGTTTCTAAAAACGATAAATTCCAGAACCTTGTTAAAGGTATTACTAAAACTGTAGCAGCAAACAAACCTGCAACTATAGAAGAAGCACTTGCTTTGGATATGGGTGGAGACTCAATTCAGGATACAATTACTGAAGCGACTCAGACTATCGGTGAGAAGATCACTCTACGTCGTTTTGCTGTTGTAGAAAAAACTGACAATGATGTATTCGGCGACTACGAGCACATGGGTGGACGCATTACTGTTCTTTCTATTATTGAAGGAACCGATGATGTAGAAGTCGCTCGTAACGTATCTATGCACATTGCGGCAATCAATCCTAAATTCATCACTCGTGAAGAAATCTCTCAGGAAGAAAGAGATCACGAACTGAACGTGTTGACTGAACAAGCTAAAAATGAAGGAAAACCTGCAAATATCGTTGAAAAAATGGTACAGGGACGTCTCAACAAATGGCTAGCAGAAGTAAGTCTTGTTGATCAGCCATATGTTAAAGATCCAGACAAAACTGTTGGTGAGTACTTGAGCGAAAAAGGTGCATCTATCAAATCATTCATCCGTTACGAAGTGGGAGAAGGAATTGAGAAACGTACTGAAGACTTCGCTGCAGAAGTTCAAAGCCAATTAGGCAATAAATAAGTTTGTAGATATGGAGCAGGGGTATTTGATCCCTGCTCTTTTTTTGCAAGCTATCTCTATTACTAAATACATAAGGATTCTGACAGAACGGAGGCCATATGATTTCACATAAAGATCAGCTTAATACTCAATACGACGTAATTATCGTTGGTGCAGGTGCAGCCGGTTTATCAGCGGCGATTCAGGCAGATGATACAGGTGCCTGCCCTGTTATTTTTGAGAGCATGCCGGGTGTGAAAGGGAACAGCATTAAAGCATCTGCGGGAATGAACGCTTCACAGACAAAATTTCAGCAGGCCCAGGGGATTGAGGACAGTCATTCACTTTTTTATGAAGAGACACTGGCTGGCGGAAACCGGACAAACGATGTAGAGCTGTTGTCCTATTTTGTTGAAGAATCGCCGAAAGCAGTTGACTGGCTTGACTCAATGGACATTACTTTGTCCAGTCTCACAACTACAGGCGGAATGTCTGTTAAACGAACACATAGACCATCTGATGGATCTGCTATCGGAGGATACTTGATGAAAGGTCTGATGCGTATAGTCGAAGAACGAGGGATCCCTCTGTTTACTTCTGCAGAAGTCATTCGTCTGTCGACATCAGAAGATTCGAATCTGATCAACGGCGTTTATGTAGCTATAGACCGGCAAGGTGAAAACTTAGTCAGGGCCAGGGCTGTTGTCATAGCAACTGGTGGTTTTGGCAGTAATTATAAAAAAATAGAAGAGGTGGCTCCTGACCTTGTTAAGCTTATCACTACAAATCACGAAGGAAGTTTAGGAAGTGGGATCGACATGGTCAAGGCGGTCGGAGGAAGTATCAGAGATCTTGATCAGATTCAAATCCATCCCACAGTTCATCAGAGAAGTCGATTTTTATTGACAGAGGCAATAAGAGGCGAAGGAGCCATACTCATTTCTTTGTCAGGGAAACGGTTTGTCAACGAAATGGACCGTCGAGATGTGGTATCACACGCTATTATAAACTGTCCAGAACAGAAAGCGTTCCTGATTTTCGATGAACAGCTAAAAGAAAGAGTGCCCGCGGTCGGGTTCTACGAGTCAAAAGATATGGTGTTAAAAGCAGAGACGTTGTACGGACTGGCTGATCAGATCGGTGTACCAAAAGAAGTATTAGCAGCAACGATTACAGAATGGAATCAGGCCGTCGCCTATGGAACAGATGACCTGTTCGAACGGACTACTGCCATGGAACATCCCATTCAGACAGGTTCGTTTTATGCCATAGAAGTGGCTCCAGGAATTCACCATACCATGGGTGGTGTCAGAATCAATACAAGGTCTGAAGTGATTGATGAAGATGGCAGAAAGATCAGTGGCTTGTATGCAGCCGGAGAAACGTGCGGGGGACTGCATGGAGAAAACAGGATAGGTGGCAATGCAATTGCTGAAACCATCGTGTTCGGAAGGCAGGCTGGAAAGCAGGCGGCAGAGTACGTACAAAAAAGTGCAGGGGATTATGGTTTTTAATTTAACAAAATAGAACGCTAATTATTTTAAAACGTCGCATAGCTGCACGGAATAACTGTCAATTTTTAATGACCTTGCACTTGTTATGTGGTAGAATAAAAATGTATGAATTATGGAGGGAACGATTATATGGATGAACCGAAGTACAAGCGAATCGTACTGAAATTAAGTGGAGAAGCTCTTGCTGGAGATGCTGGATTCGGCATAGAGCCGCCAACTATACATGAAATCTGTCAGGAAATTAAAGATGTACATGAACTTGGCGTCGAAATCGCCATCGTAGTAGGCGGCGGGAATATCTGGCGTGGTCATGTTGGAGCTGAAATGGGTATGGAGCGCTCACAGGCAGATTATATGGGGATGATTGCTACGATCATGAATGCTCTGGCCCTACAGGATTCACTTGAAAATGCCGGTGTACCGACTCGTGTTCAGACGTCTATTGAAATGCGTCAGGTTGCTGAACCATATATTCGCAGAAAAGCTATGCGTCACCTTGAAAAAGGCCGTGTCGTCATTTTCGCCGGAGGTACTGGCAGCCCGTACTTCTCAACAGATACAACTGCAGCGCTTCGAGCCGCAGAAATGCAGGCTGATGTCATTATGATGGCCAAGAACAATGTCGACGGGGTTTATTCGGCTGATCCGAATATTGATGCCAATGCCGTTAAGTTCGAAGAACTGACTTATCTGGATATCATAAATAAATCACTTCAGGTAATGGATACCACAGCGTCCTCTTTAAGTATGGACAACGATATTCCATTAGTCGTATTTAATCTGAATAAAAAAGGTAACATTAAACGTGTAGCCCTAGGAGACACGATTGGGACAACTGTAAGGAGGAAAAAACAGTGACTGAAGCAATCTTAAAAGACACACAGGGAAGAATGAAAAAAGCGGAGCAGGCCTATGTAAGGGAACTTGGAAGCATCCGTGCAGGACGTGCTAACCCGAGTCTGCTGAATCGCATCAACATCGAGTATTATGGTGTACCTACGCCTTTGAACCAGATAGCGCAGATTTCAGTACCTGAAGCACGCGTTCTTCTTATCACCCCATACGATAAAAATGCACTCGGTGACATTGAAAAAGCACTGAATCAGTCTGATATCGGAATTCCGCCGGCAAATGACGGGAACGTCATTCGACTTGTCGTACCGGCACTTACGGAAGAAAGAAGAAAAGATATAGCAAAGCAGGTAGGCAAAGAAGCTGAAAATGCGAAAATTGCTGTAAGGAACATTCGCCGTGATGCAATCGATTCATTGAAGAAAGCAGAAAAAGATGGAGAACTGACTAAAGATGACCTTCATCACTATGAAGAGGAAGTTCAAAAGCTGACAGATGACAGTGTCAAAGCTATCGACAAGCTATCTGCAGAAAAAGAAAAGGAAATTTTAGAAGGATAAAAAAAGGAGAGTAGCTGAAGCACTTTTAAGGAATGTATCACATCATCCTTAAAGAGCAGAGCTGACTCTCCTTTTGCTTTATAGTTTACTGATAATGTATTTGTTCACTAATTTAGTAACAACTGAAGTAACGACTATGCTGATAATGTACTTTCTTAAGCGTCTCATATGCAGGTCCTCCTTAATATTAAATTAACACTTTTCTGTTAGCTTACTTATAGTATAGCAAATCTCCATAAATACAGAAAACAGAACATTTTAAAATATTCATAAACACCTTCTGAATTTCTGTAGCAATTTAAATAGATTTTTACTACAATAGAAGAGATGTATATTTATTTCTAGGAGGGTATGGTGCATCAGGCACCAATAAATATGGTTGAAAATGAAGAAACAAATGCACCTGCACACGTCGCCATGATCATGGACGGAAATGGACGATGGGCAGAACGACAAGGGAAAGCGCGGAAATTTGGGCACCAGGAAGGCATGGAAGCAGTCAGACGAGTGACTATCAGAGCCAGTGAACGTGGAATCAAAGTGCTCACACTTTATGCGTTCTCAACCGAGAACTGGAAACGTCCTCCCCAGGAAGTTCATTTTCTTATGCAGCTGCCGATTCGTTTTTTTGATCGGTTCGTACCGGAACTGCAGGAAAAGAATGTGAGAGTCAACATGATCGGTTTCGAAGAAAAAGTTCCTTCCTCAACAAGAAAAGCGATTCAGAAAGCAATGGATCAGACGAAAGATAATGATGGAATGATTCTGAATTTCGCATTCAATTACGGCAGTCGTGCAGAAATTGTCAGAGCGACTCAGTCATTATGTGAACGGGTTTTAAATGGCGAAATTAGTATTAGTGAAATAAATGAGGAAGTGATCGAGCATCATCTGCTTACGCAGTCAATTGCACCTTATCAGGATGTGGACCTTCTGATCAGAAGCAGCGGAGAACAGAGGTTAAGCAATTTTCTTCTCTGGCAGAATGCGTACAGTGAATTTTATTTTTCAGATCTTCTCTGGCCTGATTTCACCGGTGATGTACTGGACGAGGCCCTTTTGAGCTATATAAACAGACAGCGGAGATACGGGGCTGTCTAAACTACTATGAAAGCTGAGGATGAAGATGTCTAAACGTATATTAACTGCACTTATTGCACTAGTATTACTCATACCATTGTTTATATTTGGGTCATGGCCCTTAGAGTTGCTGGTGGGATTAGTTGCGCTTTTTGCACTGATGGAGTTTGTTCAGATGGAAAAGATGAGCATTCGCTCCTTTCCAGCCATTCTGTCGGGTCTTATTGTATTGAGTATGGCTCTCAGTCCGAGAGTGAACGAGCTTTTTTCAGGTGATATCCTTACGCCTGTCATCATATTGCAAGGCTTGATACTGCTGGTATATTCTGTATGGAATCCTGATTTAAAAATCAGGCAGATCGGTTCTGTGTTATTGATGACGGTTTATATAGGAGTCGGTACTGCTTCGTTAGTATCGTTAAGACAGTATAGTCTGACCTTTGTCCTGCTTGTATTACTAGTAATCTGGGCAACTGATACTGGAGCTTATCTCATTGGTGGAAAAATTGGAAAAACAAAATTGGCGCCTAGTATATCTCCAAATAAAACAATTGAAGGATCAGCCGGTGGAACGATTGCTTCTGCCATAGTCAGCGCTATCTATCTTATTTATTTTCCGATAGCGGACTCTTACATCCTTTCTATTCTCTTTATGATGGTGCTCTCAGTAGTAGGGCAGTTAGGAGATCTGGTTGAGTCAAAGATAAAGAGAGAGTACGGTGTCAAGGACTCAGGAAAGATACTCCCAGGACATGGTGGGATACTGGACCGGATCGACAGCCTGCTTTTAGTACTTAATGTGTTATTTGTCATCAGATTATTACGATAGAAGAAGGAGACCTTTATGATTCAGACTATTCTTGCGTTTGCCCTTGTATTTGGGATTATTGTCATTATTCACGAATTTGGTCATTTTTATTTTGCAAAACGAGCAGGCATTCTAGTAAGAGAATTTGCTATCGGATTTGGACCGAAAATCTTTCATCATCGCAAAGGGGAAACAACCTATACCATCAGGCTTCTTCCTGTTGGCGGATATGTCAGGATGGCAGGATATGAAGAGGAAGCTGACATACGACCCGGCATGACCGTCAGTTTATCCTTGGATGATCAGGATAAGGTCGAAAAAATCGATCTACAGTCTAAAGACGCGTCGCTGGATACTGTACCTTTGGAAGTGTCTGATTTCAATTTTGATGAAGATTTGTTCATAGCCGGACGTGTCGGATTTGATACTGAAGTTAAAAGGTATGAAGTCAATCGTGACGCTCTTTTAGTAGAAAAAGACGGAACATTGCTTCAGATTGCTCCGAAAGATCGTCAGTTCCAGAGTGCGTCACTTGGCAACCGTATGATGACCAACTTTGCCGGTCCGATGAATAATTTCATACTGGCAATCATTGCATTTACAGCCCTTGCTTTCTTGCAGGGGGGAGTTCCTTCTCAGGAGCCTCTTATCGGAGCAGTTGAAGAAGGCTCTCCTGCAGCTGAAGCTGGTCTTGAAGAAGGAGACCGTGTTCTTTCAATTGATGACGAAGAAGTCGGATCATGGAATGAAATGGTTCTGATCATTCAGGACAGTCCAGAAGAAGCTATGACTTTCGACATCGAAACAGCCGATGGAGAAAGTGTCCAGCAGACGATCACGCCATACAGTTATGATTCAGGCAATGAAGTAGTGGGGCGAATTGGCATCGAGACATTTGTAGACGACAGTCTGACTGCCAGATTGACCTTCGGATTCACAGAAACATGGTATATCATTACTCAAATAGTTACCTTACTTGGATCATTCTTTACCGGTGGTTTCAGTGTTGATCAGCTTGGTGGACCTGTTGCAATTTATGCAACAACTGAAGTAGTTGTTCAAGCGGGAATATTCGGACTCATCAGGTGGATCGGTATTTTAAGTGTGAATCTCGGCATCATGAACTTGCTTCCCATCCCCGCGCTTGACGGAGGGAAACTGCTGCTCAACCTCATTGAAGGGGTACGCAAGAAACCATTGAGTCAGGAAAAGGAAGGGTATATTACACTTGTCGGTGTCCTGTTCCTTCTAATCCTCATGTTACTAGTTACATGGAATGATATTCAGACATTCTTTTTAAATTAACCACTAAAGGAGACAGTCGTTTATATGAAACAGTCAAAATTATTTGCACCTACATTAAGAGAAGTTCCAAATGATGCTGAAGTGATTAGTCATCAGCTGCTTTTGAGAGCAGGATACATCAGACAGGTATCTTCAGGGGTATACAGCTATCTACCACTGGCATACCGCGTCATCGAAAACCTCAAAGCAATTATACGTGAAGAACTGGATGCGATTGAGGGTTCAGAAATGCTTCTTCCGGCACTGCTTCCTGCAGATTTATGGAAGGAATCCGGACGGTATGAAACATACGGGGAAGATCTGATCAAGCTTAAAGATCGTCACGAGCGTGATTTTATTCTTGGACCGACTCATGAAGAAACATTTGCCAAACTGATCAGTGAAGAAATCAAATCTTACAAGAAGCTTCCGCTTCACCTCTATCAGTTCCAGACTAAATATAGAGATGAAAAGCGTCCCCGATTCGGTTTGATGCGCGGAAGAGAATTTATCATGAAAGATGGCTACACATTCCACGATAATTATGAAAGTCTGGATGAAGCTTATGATCAGATTGCCCAGGCCTATACAAAAGCATTCGAAAGGCTCGGGCTGAATTTCCGCTCGATCATCGGTGATGCAGGGGCCATGGGAGGAAAAGACTCCGTAGAATTTATGGCTCTGGCAGATGCTGGTGAAGATACCGTTGTGTATTCCGACGGCAGTGACTACGCAGCCAACCTGGAAATGGCGTCAAGTGCATACAAGCAGTCACCTAATACAGATGTTCTGCTTGAAATGAAAGAAGTGGACACGCCCGATACGACAACGATTCAGGAGCTTTCTGAGTTCCTTGATTTACCTAAAGCTCAGCTTCTCAAAAGTGTGCTCTACATGGCAGATAATGAGACGCCTGTTCTTGCAATCGTTAGAGGCGATCAGGAGGTTAACGTTATCAAGCTTAGAAACGCTATCGGAGCTGAAGAGGTCGTGCCTGCAGAGGATGACCAGATCAAGTCTATCTTCAAGACAGTACCAGGATACGTTGGACCGGTCAACCTCTCTGATGAAGTCCGAATTATCGCAGACCTGCATGTTCAGGATGTGGTCAATGGCGTAACTGGAGCGAATAAAGAAGGAATTCACCTAACCAATGTCAATCCAGGGCGAGACTTTTCGGTTGAAACATTTGCCGATATCCGTACAGTTAAGGAAGGCGACCCTTCTCCTGACGGGAAAGGCAGCCTGAAATTTACCAAGGGAATTGAAATCGGGCACATCTTTAAGCTGGGAACACGTTACAGCGACGCTATGAATGCTACCGTTCTGGACAGTAATGGCAGACAGACGCCAGTTATTATGGGAAGCTACGGTATCGGAGTCAGCCGACTGCTTTCAGCTATTGCTGAACAGTATGCCGATGATAAAGGACTGGTGTGGCCAGCCGCTGTTGCCCCGTTCGATCTGCATATTATCCCTGTCCAAGTGAAAAATGACGAGCAGAAAGAACTGGCTTTCCGCCTTTATGATGATTTCAAGTCTAAAGGCTATAAAGTTCTTCTGGACGACCGTAAAGAGCGTCCTGGTGTTAAATTCACAGATGCAGAACTGATCGGTATTCCGGTACAGCTGACTGTTGGTAAAAAAGCAGCTGAAGGTATAGTAGAAATAAACATCCGCAAGACTGGTGAAATGGTCGAAGCCAGACTAGATGAAGTGCTGCAGACCATCGATATTCTGATGAACAATCAGAACTAATTAAATGATTAAAATGAAAACTGAGGCATTTACTGTCTCAGTTTTCTGTTCTATAATCGTAGGAAAGTGACAGGAGAAAGAAGGATTTACTTTGAGTTTAAATAAAACTGAACTGTTTCAGACACTTCTTAAACAGACAAAAGTCGAATTAAGTGATGAAGATAAAGAATGGATACATAAGGGTGAAGTTGAATCAGTCACCGTCTATAAACGAGAGAAGAAATGGGACCTTGTTCTGACATTTCCGAACATTCTGCCTTACCGTCTCTATCTGACCATCAGTCACGCCATCCGAGAATCGTTCAAGGCGATTTGTGAAGTGAACCTGACTGTCCGGACTAGCGAGCCAACTATCACTGTGGAAAAAGTGAGAGATTACTGGAATGAAGCGTGCAAGCAAAGTGGAGTGGATTCACCAATTTGCAACCAGGTTTTTTCAGAACGTTTTCCTGTTTTTAAAGATAAAAAATGGCTGTTCATAATTGACCAGGAGCTTGTTTTCGACAAATACGACAAAGATTTCCTGCCTCAGATCAGCAAGGCCTATCACAAACTGGGATTTCCTGAAACCTTTTCAGTCAGGGCTTTAGTAGATGCTCAGGCTAGTCAGGATAAGGTCAATGAATTCAAACTTAAAAAAGAAGAAAATGACCAGCTGATGGCTCAGGAGTATACGAAAATGATCGAAACTGCCGAAAAGAAAAAAGAGCAGTCCAGAGAAGACAGTCATAGTGGCCCGATCAAACTGGGACGGGCTATCCCAGCTAACGAAGAAGTCAAGCAAATGATCGAAGTTGTTGAAGAAGAGCGACGCATCACGCTTGAAGGATATGTATTCGACTCTGAAGTCAGAGAACTGAGATCCGGAAGAAAACTGCTTCTGATGAAGATTACCGATTATTCTTCATCTTTTACCTGTAAACGGTTCTCAAACAATGAATCAGACGAAGCTCTTTTTGATGCAATCAAACCCGGTATCTGGGTAAAGGTCAGAGGGAGCATTCAGGAAGACACATTCATGAGGGATCTTGTGATGAACGTACAGGATATTATTCAGACCTTCCATGCTGAAAGAGAAGATACGTTCGAAGGGGAAAGCAAGCGCATTGAGCTGCATGCCCACACAAATATGAGTCAAATGGACGCGATTTCCGGGGCGACTGCACTGATCGAACAGGCGGCCAAGTGGGGACATGAAGCCATTGCGATTACGGACCATGGAGGTGGTCAGTCATTCCCAGAAGCCCATGCTGCCGGTCAGAAAAATAATATAAAAGTCATTTACGGGCTGGAGGCAAATCTGGTCGATGACGGAGTGCCGGTGGCTTATAATGAAAGCCACCTTAACCTGAATGAATCGACTTATGTCGTATTCGACGTTGAAACTACAGGGCTCTCAGCTATTTATGACAGCATAATTGAACTTGCGGCTGTAAAAATGCACAAAGGAAATGTGGTGGAAGAGTTTCAGGAGTTCATCGATCCGGGTCATCCGCTGTCAGAAACGACCGTTCAGCTGACCGGCATTACCGATGATATGGTACGGGGATCCAAGACCGAAAAAGATGTCTTGGAGCGGTTCAGAGCTTTTTCTGAAGACACGATTCTTGTTGCTCACAATGCCTCATTCGATATGGGCTTTCTGAACACGGCATACAAGAAACACAAGATGGACGTATCGACCCTTCCGGTCATCGATACACTTGAATTTTCACGGTTCATCAACCCGACATTCAAAAGTCATCGACTCAATACGCTGGCCAAGCGCTTCAAAGTCAATCTTGAACAGCACCACCGTGCGATCTATGATTCGCAGACGACCGGTAATCTACTTTGGATCTTTGTCAAGAAGGCGCAGGAAGAACACAACATCCATTATCACGATGAATTAAATCAGTTCATGGGTGAGGGAGATGCGTATAAACGCTCCCGTCCGAGCCATGTGACCTTATGGGCAAGTTCACAGTCCGGACTGAAGAATCTATTCAAACTGATTTCAACGTCACTAGTGGATTATTTTTACAGAGTCCCCAGACTGCCTCGTTCTGTACTGGAAAAACACAGGGAAGGCATTATAGTAGGATCCGGCTGTTCAAAAGGGGAAGTCTTTGAAGCGATGATGCAAAAAGGCTATGAAGAAGCCCGAAGAGTTGCGGAGTTTTACGATTATCTGGAGATCATGCCCAAAGAAGTATACAGTGACCTGATTCAACGGGAGCTAGTCAGAAGTGATGCTGATCTGGAAGATATTCTGACCAACATGATCAAACTGGGTGAAGAGCTGGACAAGCCGGTCATTGCGACTGGGAATGTCCACTACATTCATCCGGAAGATGCTGTTTACCGTGACATCCTGATGGAGACACAGTCATCAGTTGCTTCGTCACCAGGAAATAATCCAGCTGTTCATTTCAGGACAACAAATGAAATGATGGACGCGTTCCGCTTCCTCGGAGAAGACAAGGCCCGCGAAGTCGTCATAGAGAACCCGCAGCTTCTCAATCGTCAGATCGAAGACGGCATCACTCCAGTGAAGAAAGATCTCTTCACTCCTAAGATGGAAGGTGCGGAAGAAGAGATCAGACAGATGAGCTACGATAAGGCTCACAGTCTCTATGGTGATCCGCTTCCGGAAATCATCGAAGCCCGGCTTGAGAAAGAGCTGGACAGTATCATCGGAAACGGGTTTTCCGTTATCTATCTGATTTCTCAGAAACTGGTGCATAAGAGTATTGAAGATGGGTATCTCGTTGGTTCAAGGGGGTCGGTCGGCTCGAGCTTCGTTGCTACGATGACGGGGATCACAGAAGTCAACCCAATGCCTCCACATTACCGATGCAACAGCTGTCAGTACTCTGAGTTCTTCACTGAAGGAGAAGTGGGGTCGGGGTTCGATCTTCCGGAGAAAGCCTGCCCGAACTGTCAGGCTGACTTATACAGAGACGGACAGGATATTCCGTTTGAAACCTTCTTGGGATTCAAAGGAGATAAAGTCCCTGATATCGATTTGAACTTCTCGGGAGAGTATCAGGCAACAGCGCACCACTATACAAAAGAGTTGTTTGGGGAAGAATACGTCTACAGAGCCGGTACGATCGGTACGATTGCAGACCGAACTGCTTTTGGATTCGTTAAAGGATTCGAGAGGGATCATCAGCTGCATTATAGATCAGCCGAAATCGACCGTCTGTCCAAGGGGCTGACAGGTGTCAAACGGACAACCGGGCAGCACCCTGGTGGAATCATCGTTATTCCGGACTATATGGATGTCTACGACTTCAGTCCAGTGCAGTATCCAGCAGATGATCAGGAATCAAAATGGAAAACGACGCATTTCGATTTTCATTCCATTCATGACAATGTGCTAAAACTTGATATCCTGGGACACGATGATCCGACAATGATCCGTAAGCTGCAGGACCTTTCAGGAATCGATCCTCTGGATATCCCTGTCAACGATCCTGGCGTCATGAAACTCTTCAGCGGCACAGAAGTTCTCGGAGTCACTGAAGAACAGATCTTCTCAAAAACAGGGACCTTGGGTGTTCCGGAGTTCGGGACACGATTCGTTCGTCAGATGCTTGAGCAGACCAATCCGACGACCTTTGCTGAGCTGCTTCAGATCTCCGGACTGTCACACGGAACGGATGTCTGGCTGGGCAATGCTGAGGAACTGATTAGATTGCATAACATCCCTCTGGCTGAAGTAATCGGGTGTCGTGATGACATCATGGTCTACCTTCAGCATCAAGGATTAGAAGATGACATAGCCTTCAAGATCATGGAGCATGTTCGTAAGGGTCGAGGGATACCGGATGAGTGGCAGGCCGTCATGCGTGAAGAAGACGTGCCGGAATGGTATATCGATTCCTGCCTGAAGATCAAGTATATGTTCCCTAAAGCCCACGCAGCTGCCTACGTCCTTATGGCACTTCGGGTCGCCTACTTCAAGGTGCATTATCCGCTTTACTACTATGCCGCATACTTTTCCATCAGAGCCAGTGACTTTGATCTGGAAGCGATGTGCCAGGGGAAAGACGGCATCAAGTCAAGAATGAAAGAAATTACGGATAAAGGGATGGATGCCAGCACGAAGGAAAAGAACCTGCTGACGGTACTGGAACTGGCTAACGAAATGGTCGAGCGAGGCTTTGAATTCAAGATGGTCGATCTGGACAAATCACACGCTACTGACTTTATCATTGAAGACAATGCACTGATCGCACCATTCAGAGCTGTCCCATCTCTTGGAGCAAGTGTAGCAGGAGCGATCGTAGAGGCTAGAGAAGACGAGCCTTTCCTTTCAAAAGAAGATCTTTCAAGAAGAGGGAAAGTCTCAAAAACCGTAATGGAATATCTAGAAACGAACCAGGCCTTAAAAGGACTTCCAGACGAAAATCAGCTTTCTTTGTTCGACATCTAGTCTGATGCCGTTAAAGTTGCCTTGTTTAGGCAGGTGTGGTACACTAGTAGACGAATCGAGCAAGATAGACCGTGTAAAGAGTGAGCGAATCCGCTCACTCTTTTTCACAGCCTTGACGAATGCTGCGACAACATCGTACTCATTTGAGAGGAGAGTGAAGTGTTTGAATACAATAGACAAAGTAAGAGAACTGTCAGAGCCATTGGCAGATGAATTAGGATATGAACTAGTTGATGTGGAATACGTTAAAGAAGGTAAAAACTGGTTTTTAAGATTATATATCGATAAAGAAGCAGGTGTCGATCTTGATGACTGTGCCCTGTTCAGCGAAAAAGTTGGAGAGACACTGGATGCCATTGAACCAGACCCGATTCCGCACGCTTATTATCTGGAAGTGTCCTCACCGGGAGCGGAACGTCCTTTAAAAACAGAAGAAGATTTCGAGAAAGCTGTCGGTAAGTACATCTACGTGGCATTAAATGGTGAAATTGGAGGGTTCGATGCCTATGAAGGTCATCTGAAATCTTACGACGGCGATGAACTGGTTATGGAAGTTATGATCAAGACACGCCGGAAAGAATTGGTTCTGTCTAAAGGTCAGGTCGCTAAGGCGAGATACGCCATCGAATTTTAATTCAGATAAAAAGTAACTACTTTATAAAGGGGTATAAATATGAGTAAAGAATTGGCAGCTGCTCTTGAGACACTTGAACAGGAAAAAGGCATCTCCAAAGAAATCGTGATCGACGCACTGGAAGCTGCACTCGTTTCAGCCTACAAGCGTAACTATGGGACGTCCCAGAACGTTGAGGTGAACTTTGACGAAGATACCGGTACGATTACGGTCAACCAGGTTAAAGAAGTGGTAGAAGATGTGTATGACTCTCAGCTGGAAATTAGTCTGACAGAAGCACGTGAACGAAACAAAGCTTACGAAGTAGGAGATAAAATCAAGTTTGAAGTAACGCCTAGGAACTTCGGACGGATTGCAGCTCAGACAGCTAAGCAAGTGATCATGCAGCGAATGCGTGAAGCCGAGCGTTCAATAATCTACAACGAATATATTGCCTATGAAGATGATCTGATGACGGGCACCGTCGAGCGTCAGGACAGCAAGTTCATCTACATCAACTTAGGAAAAGTGGAAGCTGTTCTTTCTAAGCGTGATCAGATTGAAAACGAAACGTATGCAACACATGACCGTATCAAAGTATACGTCAGCAATGTAGAGAACTCGACAAAAGGACCTCAAGTCTTTGTCAGCCGGACACATCCGAACTTGATCAAGCGTCTGTTTGAACAGGAAGTGCCGGAAATCTACGATGGCATAGTAGAAATCGTATCGATTGCAAGAGAAGCTGGTGACCGCGCGAAGATTGCTGTGTCGTCCCGAGATGAAAATGTCGACCCTGTCGGAACGTGTGTCGGACCAAGAGGGTCTCGTGTACAGGCCATCGTTAATGAGCTGAACGGCGAAAACATGGATATCGTCGAATGGGACAAAGACCCTTCAGTTTATATCAAAAATGCTTTAAATCCGGCTCAGGTCATTGATGTTCAGTTTGATGAAGATCAGCATTCATGTGTGATCGTTGTCCCGGACTATCAGCTGTCACTGGCTATCGGTAAGCGTGGACAGAATGTTCGTCTGGCAGCTAAATTGACTGGCTTCAAGATCGACATCAAATCCGAATCTGATATGGAAGCTCTTGCCAAAGAAGCAGAAGAGCTTAAAGACGATTCTTTCTTTAATGCTTTGAACGATGACAGCGAAGAAGCAGTGCAGCAGGCAGATGCCTTAGCTGATGCAGATACATTGTTTTCTTAAGATGAGACGATAGAAGTTAAAGCACTTGATGAAGGAGAAGTCTCTGACGCAGGAGATTCTACTGTGTATGCTCAAGATAACGATCAGCCTGATGCACAGCCGGGAGAACCTGTCATGGAAACAGACTTTCAGTCTGGTGAACTTGACTCAAACGATGCAGAAGATCTGATCGAATTTGCTGAAGAAAGAGACGGCAGAGGCGAAGAGGATGCAACCGAAGCATCAATGGAAGAAATCGAAGAAGCGACATTCTCAGAAGATGATGAGTATACATTATCTGATGGTGGCGAAGGTGAGCCGCCGTTTACTGACACAGAAAAAAATACATTCCCTGAAAATCAGGAAACCACATTTTCTGATGATGAGAACCTGGGAAGTTAAGAGATCAATTAAGGTGGGCAGTCATGCAGAATCGTAAAGTACCAATGAGAAAATGCATTGCATCTGGAGAAATGAAGCCTAAGAAAGAGATGGTACGACTGGTCCGAAGCAAGGACGGAGCCGTATCCATCGATCCTTCGGGCAAGAAGAATGGCAGAGGAGCCTACATCTCCCTCGACACTGCGCTGGTTCAGAAAGCGAAAGACAAAAAACTGATCAGCCAGGCGCTGAACGCAACGATCGAGCAGTCGTTTTATGATGAGCTGATCGAGTATATCGAGTACAGACAAGCGCGGATGGAAATTGAAAATGAACAATAAACAACGTGCATTAAATCTGATAGGCCTGTCCCAGAGAGCCGGTCAGCTGATATCTGGAGAAGCCTTGGTGCTTCAGGCAGTCAGATCTAAAAAAGCAAAAACAGTATGTTTAGCATCAAATGCAAGTGAGAACACGAGAAAGCAATTTTTGAATAAGTGTGAGCATTACGACGTCCCAGTTGTAACAGAGTTCTCCAGAGAAGAGCTCTCTCATGCTTTAGGGAAGGATCGGACAGTATGTGCCCTTTTAGATAAAGGATTTGTGCATTCCCTTCAAAAATTGCTGTAAAATGAATGGGAAGGTGATTAAATGGGCAAAAAAAGAGTCTATGAATTCGCGAAGGAAAATGATGTACCAAGCAAGAAAGTACTAGAAACAGCAGAAGGTCTGGGGATCAAGTACAGCAGTCACATGTCGACAATGAACGACGGAGATGTGGACAAGCTGGCTAAAGCAATTAAAGAACCGGTTAAACCTCAGAAAAAAGCTGAATCTTCCCAGTCTGGGTCAAAAGTATCTGCTCAGAATACAAGCAGATCGGACAACAGCAGGACTGGCCAGGCGAATCAGAATGCAAACCGCAATCAGCAGAAAAAATCGACTGCTTCAAATAGGTCACAGCAGAACAACCGACCGGCTCAATCGAACAAATCGAATCAGTCTGCCAACTCAAACAGACCGAACAACCGACCAAACAGTAAGTCTTCTGACAACCAGCCAAGCAGTAAGTCAGAAACTAAATCAAACAATAGAAAAGGACAATCCAACATAAATAAGTCTAATACTAAACCATCATCACAAAATAGAAATACGAATAAGAAACCGGACGCTAACCGTGCAGGGGCAGATGCTCCTAAACGCACTACTGACGAGAAACAGAAACAGCAGTTCGACAATAAGAAAAAACGCAACTCGCGTCAGCACCGCGGGATTCATGGCGGACCTGCAGGACGCAAGCGTAAAGGAAAAAAGAATCAGAAGTCACAGACACCTCCGACCCCACGTAAATTCAAAGAGCTTCCAAAAGTTCTTGAATATACTGACGGTATGACGATTGTAGAGCTGGCTAAGAAAATTCACCGTGAACCAGCTGAAATCGTCAAGAAGCTGTTCATGATGGGAGTCATGGCTACTCAAAACCAGTCTCTGGATAAAGAAACAATTGAACTTCTTGCAGCCGAATACGGTATGGATACAGAAGAAAAAGTTCAGATCGATCTGACTGACTTCGATACCTTCTTTGAACAGGAACCAGTAGAAGAAAACCTTGTTACCCGTCCGCCGACTGTTACTATCATGGGACACGTCGATCACGGAAAAACGACTTTACTTGATACTCTTCGAGAAACTAATGTAACAGAAGGGGAAGCTGGCGGAATCACTCAGCATATCGGTGCCTATCAGGTTGACGTAAACGGCAAGCTGATCACTTTCCTGGATACACCAGGACACGCTGCCTTTACTACTATGCGTGCGCGAGGAGCAGACATCACAGATATCGCAATCATCGTTGTGGCGGCTGATGACGGGGTTATGGCACAGACGGTTGAGGCGATCAACCATGCTAAAGCAGCTGGTGTGCCGATCATCGTAGCTGTCAATAAAGTTGATAAACCGGGTGCCAATCCGGACCGCGTGATGCAGGAACTCACTGAATACGAACTTGTTCCAGAAGACTGGGGCGGAGATACGATTTTTGTTCAGATTTCAGCACTATTCAACCAGAATCTGGAAGAACTGCTCGAAATGATCCTGCTTGTTGCAGAAGTAGAGGAGCTGAAAGCTGATCCTGAACGTCTGGCTATCGGTACTGTTATCGAAGCAAGACTGGACAAAGCTAAAGGACCTATTGCTACCCTGCTTGTTCAGGAAGGAACACTTAGACAAGGTGAGCCAATCGTTGTCGGGAATACGTTCGGACGTGTCCGTACTATGACAAACGATAAAGGGCGCCGAGTAAAAAGTGCTGGACCTTCTACACCAGTAGAAATCACTGGATTGAACGAAACACCACAAGCCGGAGACCGCTTCGTTGTCTTTGAAGATGAGAAGACGGCACGTCAAGTAGGTGAATCCAGAGCGTCTGCGGCAACAGAAGCGCAGCGTTCGACTACAAATAAAGTTACACTTGAGAATCTATTCGACAGTCTGGAAGAGGGCGAACTTAAATCAGTTAACGTTATCGTTAAAGCTGATGTACAAGGTTCGGTTGAAGCTTTGGCAGCCAGTCTTGAAAAAATCGAAGTTGAAGGCGTTAAAGTCAACATCATTCACACTGGAGTTGGAGCCATCAACGAAAGTGATATTACTCTGGCATCTGCAAGTTCTGCCATCGTTATCGGGTTCAACGTTCGTCCGACGATTCAGGCGAAAGAAAGTGCAGACCGCGAAGAAGTGGATATCCGTACTCACCGTGTCATCTATGATGCGATCGATGAAATCGAAGCTGCAATGACAGGGATGCTGGATCCTGAATTCGAAGAGAAAGTTACCGGTCAGGCTCAAGTACGTGAAACTTACCATGTGTCTAAAGTAGGAACGATTGCCGGATGTTTTGTTACTGACGGTGTGATCAAGCGTAACAGTTCCATTAGACTGATCAGAAATGGTATTGTACAGTATGAAGGGGAACTTTCAAGCTTGAAACGATTCAAAGATGATGCAAAAGAA
>NZ_BAAADA010000042.1:0-46129 GCF_039522005.1 Alkalibacterium indicireducens | reverse complement strand
ACGTAATCGAAGCGTACGAAATGGTTGAAATCGAAAGGAAATAAACATATCCCATCAGATCCGAAACTATTTAAAAAGGACAGGTGAATACATTGCCGAACTATAGAGTAGGTAGAGTATCTCAGGAAATTCAGAAGGAAGTAACAGACATTCTCCGTAAACGAGTAAGAGATCCCAGAGTTGATGGAGTGACTGTAACAGGTGTAGACGTCACAGGCGATCTTCAGCAGGCTACGATTTTTTACAGCACATTGTCTGAAGACGAGAGTGAAATAAAAAGCACTCAGCAAGGTCTTGATAAAGCAACTGGACTGGTTCGTAAGGAACTGGGCAGCCGTCTGACTCTGTATAAGACACCTGAACTGAAATTTTTAAGAGATGAATCGATTGCTTATGGAAACAAGATCGACTCACTTCTCAACCAAATAAAAAAAGAACATGAGGAATAAGTTTCTCTAACCAAATAAGCGATCAACTGAGCAGTAAAGAAGAGAATCTTTGTTTTTAAACATCGATTCTCTTTTCTTTTGCCAGTACATATATAAGCGGGTCAGAAGGAGGATATTATGGAAGGGATATTGCCTATATGGAAAGAAGCAGGAATGACCAGTCATGACGTGGTATTTAAACTGAGAAAGATTTTAAAGACAAAAAAGGTGGGTCATTCCGGAACCTTGGATCCAGATGTAGATGGCGTGCTTCCAGTAGCAATTGGAAAAGCCACTAAGATTATCGAGTATATGATGGACTCTGACAAGATCTATACAGGAGAAATTACATTGGGCTATTCAACTACAACTGAAGACCGCTCTGGAGACATCGTCGACCGTAGACCTGTTTCAGAAGCACTTTCTCTCGAATCAATTGATGCGGCGCTTGCTGCACTGACCGGGAAGATTGAGCAGACGCCACCAATGTATTCCGCAGTCAAAGTCAACGGCAAAAGACTTTACGAGTATGCCAGGAAAGGGATCGAAGTCGAACGCCCAACACGAACTATTGAGGTTCACGATTTTCAGAGAACGTCAGAGCCATTGTTTGATGAAAAGGAACAGACTTTAAGTTTCACTTTCGAAGTCCGTTGCGGAAAAGGGACGTATGTGCGTACATTGGCCGTAGACTTAGGCCAAGCACTGGGTTATCCCTCGCACATGTCTCAACTTACACGGATCTCCAGCGGCGGCTATTCCAGCGAGCAGGCCTTTACTTTAACTGAGGTAAGACAGCTTATGGAAGACAATAAAATTGACGAGGCACTGTTTCCACTGGAGAGTGCGCTAACCGAAATTAAGACATACGACCTGACTGAAGTAGAATATGATAAGGTCAAAAATGGTGCACTGCTGGATAAAGCAGACTATGCACCGGATGAATCCGACCGGCTTGTTTTTATGAAAGAGAACAGAGCGGTCGCTATTTATGGCTCGCATCCAAGTAAAAGTCAGTTTATCAAACCGATAAAAGTCTTACGAAATGAATAGTAGGTGGAACTCATGGAAATTATAAAGATTCATCATCCATATGATAAAAAAGATATATATTCCGGCGATATCGTTCTCATCCTGGGTTTTTTTGACGGGGTACACCGCGGACATCAGGCGGTCATAAAAAAAGGCGTACAGATTGCCGCTCAAAAAGGGATGAAATCGGCGGTCATGACATTCAACAGACATCCGGCTTTCGTTTACCGAAGCTTCGATCCGGACAAGCATAATTATCTGACTCCGTTGGATCGAAAAGAAAAGATCATGGAAAATTTAGGAGTAGATATCCTTTATGAGGTCGATTTCACATCCAGCTTCGGCCGTCTCTCACCGCAGGAGTTTGTAGATGACTATATAGTGAAATGGCATGCTAAAATCGTCGTTGCCGGGTTTGATTATACCTACGGAAAAACCCACTTAGCCAATATGGATACCTTGCATGAGTATGCAGATGGGCGCTTTGATATTATTAAGGTGGAGAAAATGCAGGACGAACGAGATAAGATCAGCTCCACCCGTATCAGACGTTATATCGGTGAAGGTCAGATCGAACGGGCGAACAAACTACTGGGATACATCTATGAAACCAGCGGCTTCGTGATTCACGGGGATGCAAGGGGAAGAGAACTGGACTATCCTACGGCCAATATCTATCCACACCCGTACGTCATGGTACCTAAACGTGGCGTCTATGCTGTCAGGATGCGAGTCAATGGAAAATGGCATGATGGTATGGCCTCAATAGGCTACAACCCGACATTCGGTCATCGGCCGAACTATTCGATCGAAGTCCATCTCTTTGATTACAGCGAAGAGATATATGGCGAAGATGTTTCAGTCAAATGGGTCTCATATCTGAGAGACGAGATCAAGTTCGACTCTGTCGATGCTTTAATCGAAAGACTGGATCAGGATGAGATAGAAGCGAGAGAGAGTTTGGCAAAGGTCAAAATAAATCAGATTTAATTGTTGACAGACAAGAGTCTATTTGATAAATTATAGATGTATTAGCACTCGGTTTGTTCGAGTGCTAATTTAATGAATGAATTGAAGCGGTGTGAGTGTTCAGCTAGTAAACCATTACGTTTGAAGTCTGTCTTCGTGCCAAGGAGTGATGCACATGTTGACAAAGAGGCAAATAAATATACTTGATGCTCTCATCAGACTCTATACGTCTACAGGGCATCCAATCGGGTCGAAAACAATCATGACTGAAACGGCTATCGATGCCAGTTCCGCAACAATCAGAAATGAACTGAGCTTTCTTGAAAAACTTGGATTCATCCAGAAAACTCATTCGTCTTCAGGACGTGTTCCGTCGATGAAGGGGTACCGGTATTACATCGATCATCTCGTGAAACCTCAGGAAGTAGCTGAGGACAAGCTGCAGATCATTAATGAAGTCCTTGGTAATCATGTCAAGCAGATGGATGATATCATGAATCAGTCAGCCAAGCTGCTGTCCGACTTGACCAGTTATACTGCGATCGTTCTTGGGCCGAAAGCCGAGTCCAGTCGCCTGACCGGATTCAGACTGGTTGCCTTGAATGATAATCTGATTATGGCAATTGTTCAAACAGATGGCGGACTGATAGAGAATAAAGTCTTCAGACTGCCGAAACCGATCGATGAGTCTGATATGGTCAAAGTGGCCAATATATTCAATCAGCATCTGGTCGGCCTGCCTTTAATGGAGGTCGCTAGAAAACTGGAACAGGACATTCCGTTCTTAATCAGAAAGTATGCGTCCAATGCGATGGATATGTATCTGTCGCTTGAATCGGCGTTCAATGCTTCTGCTGAAGACCGTTATCATATTTCCGGCAAGATGAATCTGCTGGATTTCACTGAAGACATGGACAAACAGCAGCTGAAGTCCTTATATTCTTTACTGGACAATAAAGGAAACCTCAATGTGCTGATCGATCCAATTCATGAAGATTTCGTCGTGAAGATAGGTGACGAATTCGACAACGAACTGTTTACAAACTTCAGTCTGGTGACCGCAGCATATCAGGTCAGCGGCCATGGCCGAGGGATCCTTGCCGTGTTAGGTCCGACCAGCATGTCCTACGATGAAACATTCGGCGTGCTGGATGTATTCAGAAAACAGCTGACATACACACTACTAAATTACTACCTGGAATAATAAGGAAAAGAGGAATGTCACGTGGATGAAAAAGATGAAAAAGAGTTGAATGAAGACGTATTGTCAAAACAGGAAGAAACAGCTGACGAAGACATTCAGCTTGAAAACGATGAGAAGTCCACAGAAGAAGAGAGCAGCGGGTCTTCTGAACTGGAAGAAAAGCAGAAAGAACTGGACGACCTGACAGACAGATATTATCGTCTTCAGGCAGAACTGGCAAACATCCGTAGACGTAATCAGCGGGACCGCGAAGAACTTCTTCGCTACAGCTCACAGTCTCTGGCGAAAGAACTACTTCCTGCACTGGACAATATCGAACGTGCTTTAAGTATCGAAGTCGATACTGAAGCAGGAGAAAACCTGAAAAAAGGTATTGAGATGGTCTACAATAGCCTGCAGCAGGCCTTAGAAAAAGAAGGGATTGAAGTAATCGATCCTGTTGGAGAACCGTTTGATCCCAACTATCACGAAGCGTATACGCAAGTACCTGCGAATGAAGATCAGGACAGCAATGAAGTGGCTCAAGTTTTTGAAAAAGGCTATAAACTGCACGATCGTGTGTTACGAGCAGCCAAAGTATCAGTTACATTATAAAAAATTCTATAGAAAGCAAAGGGTGATTTGAAAATGGGTAAAGTAATCGGAATCGACTTAGGAACAACGAACTCAGCAGTCGCAGTTCTTGAAGGCGGCGAAGCTAAAATTATTCCTAATAAAGAAGGAAACCGTACAACACCATCTGTTGTAGCATTTAAAAATGGAGAAATACAAGTAGGGGAAGTGGCTAAGCGTCAGGCTATCACAAACCCGAACACTGTCATCTCTATCAAACGTCACATGGGTGAAGATTTTAAAGTTGAAGCTGAAGGCAAGACGTATACTCCTCAGCAGGTGTCAGCATTCATTCTTCAGCACTTGAAAGATTATGCAGAAGATTACCTTGGTGAAGAAGTCACAAACGCAGTCATCACTGTACCTGCATATTTCAATGACTCACAGCGTCAGGCTACAAAAGATGCTGGTAAAATAGCAGGTTTAGAGGTTGACCGTATCGTAAACGAACCGACCGCTGCTTCACTAGCTTACGGTCTGGATAAAGTAGACAAAGATGAAAAAATTCTGGTATTTGACTTAGGTGGCGGAACATTCGACGTATCTATTCTTGAACTGGGAGACGGCGTATTCGAAGTTTTGGCAACCGCCGGAGATAACCACCTAGGTGGAGATGACTTTGATGAAAAAATCATCGACTACCTAGTTGCTGAATTCAAGAAAGAAAACGGCGTTGACTTAAGTAAAGATAAAATGGCTCTTCAGCGTCTGAAAGATGCAGCTGAAAAAGCTAAAAAAGACTTGTCTGGTGTATCTTCTACACAAATCAGCTTGCCGTTCATCAGTGCAGGAGAATCAGGTCCATTTCACCTTGAAATGACTCTGACACGTGCCAAGTTCGACGAAATCACTGATGACCTGGTTACACGTACGAAGAATCCTGTCCGTCAGGCACTTAAAGATGCAGGACTATCCAAATCTGACATAGACGAAGTCATCCTTGTTGGAGGATCAACACGTATTCCAGCTGTTATTGAAGCTGTTAAAGCTGAAACAGGAAAAGAGCCTAACCGTTCTGTAAACCCTGATGAAGTTGTTGCTATGGGGGCAGCTGTCCAAGGTGGAGTTATTTCAGGAGAAGTAAAAGACATCGTTCTACTTGACGTAACCCCTCTATCATTAGGAATCGAAACAATGGGCGGAGTATTTACTAAACTGATTGAGAGAAATACTACGATCCCAACAAGTAAATCTCAAGTATTCTCTACTGCTGCAGACAATCAGCCTGCGGTTGATGTGCACGTTCTTCAAGGTGAGCGTCCAATGGCTAAAGACAACAAGACACTTGGTCGCTTCCAGTTGACGGATATTCCACCAGCACCACGTGGTGTGCCTCAAATTGAAGTGACATTCGATATCGATAAAAACGGTATTGTAAATGTTTCTGCTAAGGATCTCGGTACAGGTAAAGAACAGAAGATTACGATCAAGTCTTCATCTGGTCTTTCTGAAGAAGAAATTGAGCGTATGGTGAAAGAAGCAGAAGAAAATGCAGAAGCAGACAAAAAACGCAAGGAAGAAGTAGAACTGCGTAATGAAGCTGACCAGCTTGTCTTCCAGATCGACAAGACATTGAAAGAACTTGAAGGTAAAGTTGATGAAGCGGACATCAAGAAAGCTGAGGAAGCTCGTGACGAGCTGAAAACTGCACTTGAAAACGATGATATTGATGAAATCAAGACGAAGCGTGACGCACTGAATGAAATCGTTCAGGAAATGTCAGTCAAACTATACGAACAGGCTGCAGCTCAGCAGGCGGAAGCTGAAGGAGCAGAAGGCGATGTTCAGACAGACGACAACGTTGTCGATGCAGACTTTGAAGAAGTAGATGACGAAGAATAATTGAAGTGAGATTTGAAGAGAAGAAAGCACTTTTAAAGCACCACAAACAAGTGCTTTCTTTCTTTTTGAAAAGAGATACAGAGCCCCTGTAGCTGCTGTGCAAGAAGCCTAACAGTCGTAGGACTCAGCTCTACAGAGACGCGTAACAGTAGCAATGGAGGGATAGTATGCCTGAAAAAGAAGATTTTTATGACCTACTAGGAGTTTCTAAAAATGCTTCTAAAGATGAAATTAAAAAAGCTTACCGAAAGCTTTCTAAAAAATACCACCCGGATATCAGTGACGCTCCAGATGCCGACGAGAAGTTCAAGCAAATCTCAGAAGCCTATGAAGTGTTGAGTGATGACCAGAAGCGTGCAGCATACGATCAGTATGGACATGCCTCAACAGATCCGAACTTCGGTGCAGGCGGCGGCTTTGGTGGCGGGTTCGGCGGTGGCCAGGGTGGCTTCGGCGGCGGATTCGAAGATATCTTCGATCAGTTCTTTGGTGGGGGAGGTTCAAGACGCCGTAATCCGAATGCACCCCGTCAAGGTGAGGATCTGCAGTATGTCATGGATCTTAAGTTTGAAGAAGCTATTTTTGGAAAAGAAACAACGATTCGATACAATCGTGAAGAAACGTGTGATACGTGTGCCGGATCCGGAGCAAAACCAGGTACCAGCCCGCAGACCTGTTCGCAGTGTCAAGGTGCGGGTGCGGTAAACGTTGAGCGTAATACACCATTCGGACGTGTCATGACTCAGCAGACCTGCCCGACATGTAATGGATCCGGACAGGAAATCAAAGAAAAATGTACGACCTGTCACGGTTCGGGTCACACTAAAAAACAGCATTCTGTTAAAGTGACTGTACCTGCCGGTGTTGAAGACGGCAATCAGATGCGCGTACAGAACCAGGGCGATGCCGGAGTCAACGGTGGCCCTTATGGCGACCTGTATGTCGTATTCCGAGTCGAACCATCTGAACTGTTTGACCGGAGAGGATCAGAAATCTACTTCGAACTGCCGATCAATGTCGTTCAGGCTGCTTTGGGTGATGAGCTTGAAGTGCCGACCGTACACGGTAAAGTGAAGTTCAAGATCCCGGCTGGAACTCAGCCAGGTACAACGTTCAGACTGAGAGGCAAAGGTGCACCAAGACTGAGAGGAACAGGCAATGGAGACCAGCACATCAAAGTCCGTGTCGTTGTTCCTGAAAAAGTCACTGAAGAACAGGCTAAACACCTGAGAAACTTTGCACAGGCCAGCGAGTATGAGGACGTGGTCGAGCAAGGGGATGGCTCGTTTTTTTCGAAAGTAAAGGACGCCTTTAAGGATAAGAATAAATAAAGTGATACGCGCTCTCATTAAAGCAGGCCAGTATGTCTGTATTAACGAGAGCGTGATTTTTATCGTATAAATGATATAATCGATCAGCTGAAGATGTGAGTCAATAAATGTGAAAGCATTCAGGTTATAATGTGTCACAACAGAGACCAAGATCATTCAGGAGGTCAGGCAGACATTGTACTCTCTTGCCATCGTTGGTATAATAGTAAGGAATGTTTTTAGAGGAATGAGGAAAATATAGCAATGGATAAAAAACAAGCAAGAGAACGACAGAAGAAAATCAGAAACTTTTCGATCATTGCCCATATCGACCACGGGAAATCTACGCTGGCTGACAGAATTCTTCAGTTGACTCATACAGTGGCTGACCGTGAAATGCAGGATCAGCTCCTTGATTCCATGGATCTGGAAAGAGAACGTGGAATCACGATCAAGCTTAATACAGTTGAAGTACAGTATCAGGCTAAAGATGGGGAAACTTATATCCTTCATCTGATCGATACACCTGGACACGTCGACTTCACATACGAAGTCTCACGTAGCCTGGCTGCCTGTGAGGGAGCCATTCTAGTGGTAGATGCGGCACAAGGCGTTGAAGCACAGACGCTGGCTAACGTCTATCTTGCACTGGATAATGAACTGGAAATCCTTCCGATCATCAATAAGATCGACTTACCTGCTGCAGATCCTGAGCGTGTAAGAAAAGAAATTGAAGACATCATTGGACTGGACGCAAGTGAAGCTGTCCCAGCCAGTGCTAAAAGTGGAATAGGGATCGAAGAGATCCTTGAACAGATCGTGGAGAAAGTACCTGCACCAGAAGGGGACATCGACAATCCGCTGAAGGCTCTGATCTTTGATTCTGCCTATGATGCCTATAGAGGGGTAGTCCTGAACATCCGAGTGATGGATGGTACACTCAAAAAAGGTGATACGATTCAACTGATGAGTAACGGCAAGAAATTTGAAGTCACTGAAGTTGGTGTGCATTCACCTAAGCCAGTCGAAAGAGACGCGCTGATGGTTGGAGACGTCGGATATGTCACAGCTAACATCAAGACCGTCAAGGATACCCAAGTAGGGGATACGCTGACCTTAGCCAACAATCCGACAGACAAGCCACTGCCTGGTTACCGTGAAATGGTGCCGATGGTATTCTGCGGCATGTACCCGACGGATTCTTCAAGATATGAAGACTTGCGTGAAGCGCTTGAACGTCTTCAGCTTAACGATGCGGCACTGAAATTCGAAGCAGAAACGTCTCAGGCTCTAGGATTCGGATTCCGTTGTGGATTCCTTGGCATGCTTCACATGGATGTCATCCAGGAACGTCTGGAGCGTGAATTCAACCTTGATCTGATTACAACAGCACCATCTGTTATTTATCACATCAACAAGACCGATGGCGAACAGATCACTGTTTCAAACCCTGCGGATATGCCAGAACCACAGGAAATCGAATCAGTAGAAGAGCCTTACGTCAAAGCGACGATTACCGTACCAAATGATTATGTTGGTGCCGTCATGGAAATCGCTCAGCGTAAGCGTGGCGACTTCATCACGATGGAATATCTAGACGACATTCGAGTCAACGTCATGTACTACATGCCGCTGTCTGAAATAGTCTATGACTTCTTCGACCGTCTGAAATCAAGCACTAAAGGCTATGCGTCACTGGACTATCAGGAAGCCGGATACCGCGTCAGTAACCTGGTCAAGATGGATATCCTGATTCACGGAGAAAAAGTCGATGCCTTGAGCTTCATTGTGCACAAGGACTTCTCTTACGCCAGAGGACGCTCAGTTGTGGAACAGCTGAAGCAGACGATTCCAAGACAGCAGTTTGAAATTCCAATTCAGGCTGCCATTGGTCAGAACATCGTGTCCCGCTCAACCGTTAAAGCCTACCGTAAAGACGTTACGGCCAAGTTGTACGGAGGAGACGTCACCCGTCGTCAAAAACTTCTGAAGAAACAGAAAGCCGGTAAGAAGAGAATGAAGAACGTCGGAAATGTGGAAATTCCGCAAGAGGCGTTTATGTCTGTTCTTAACTTGGACGACGAATAAGTGTATTGAAAAGAATATTAGTCACTTAACTGAATCAAATAAGCCATCCACCTTTTGACAACAAAAAGTGGATGGCTTATTTATTCATCTGTAAAAAAATTAAATCTCATATAGAGCAGTCTGAAGTTAAGGTTAGGAGTAATGTTTTAACTGGAGAAAATAATTTATTACTCAACCATTAATATACTTCTTAATCAGAAAGACTCTTAAAAGATGTTGAAATATGGTACAATGGACAGGAAATTACTAGAAAGTAGGGATAGAGTTTATATGGATAATGACAGCTTCAGGAGTATCATTTTGCTGGTTTTACTTCTTTTGTGTTCAGCGTATTTTTCTTATTCAGAGACAGCCTTTACGTCAGCTAATCGTATCAGGCTGAAGAATGAAGCGGAAAATGGGGATGAGCGCTCCAAAAAAACGTTGAAACTTTTGGAAAGTTTCGATTCTGTTTTATCGATAATATTGATAGGAAATAATATTGTGAATATTGCGATGTCAGCTATTGCGACCTTGTTATTCGTGAACTGGTTTCCGGTATACGGGCCAACTTTAGCAACGATCGTTATGACTGTCATCATTCTTTTGTTCGGGGAAATCACGCCGAAAACAATAGGTAAGGAAAAAGCAGAGCAGCTGGCGAAAAGTTCTACTCCGATGATTCATTTTCTTATGCTCGTGTTCAAGCCTGTTCTGTGGCTTCTTCAGAAGTGGAAAGTCCTGCTGGACAAGGTCTTTAATTTCGAAGGTGAAGAAGTCATCAGTGAGGACGAACTGCTTTCAATTGTAGATGAAGCCGAGAGCGGCGGAAGTATAGAAGATCATGAACATCAGCTGGTCAGATCTGCAATCGAGTTCGATGACCTTGAAGTGTCGTCGATTCTGATGCCTAGGGTCGATGTGGTTGGCTGTGACCTCGACACTTCAGATGAAGAAATCGAAGAATTGTTCATGACACACAATTACTCCAGACTGATTGTTTACGATGATACGATCGATAACATCATTGGTGTCCTTCATGAAAAAGATTTCAACCGGTATTTGAAAGCCAAGAAGGAGGCTGGACGAGACTTGTCACTTCTGACCGTAGTGAAAGACGTGATCTTTGTGCCGCCCGTCATGAACCTGTCTAAACTGCTCAGAACCATGCAGCTGAAAAAGACGCATATGGCAGTTGTTACTGACGAACATGGTGGAACAATTGGTATTGCGACTATGGAAGATGTCTTGGAAGAACTCGTTGGAGAAATCTGGGATGAATACGACATTATTGAAGAAGAAGTTGAAGAGGTTATTGAGGGGACACGCTACAAGGTTAAAGGGACTGCGAATCTCGATAAGATCTTCGAAATCTTTGGCATTCAAGAAGCAGATCAGTACGTATCAAATACGGTGAGTGGCTTTGTCATTGAAGAACTCGGACAGTTTCCTGAAGAGGGAGACGAATTCGTCTATCACAACATGAAAATCACGGTCACTATGGTTAGAAACAGACGTGTGCTTGAAATCCGGATTGACTATATGCCAATTGAAGAAGACTAGACAGATGGACAGGAGAGAGTAAAGTGTTTCTATGACATTTTTGAATAATCCTATGTTAACAACTGAAGAAGTTGCACAGAAGCTGATAGGCTGCCTGCTCATAAGTCAGCACGGAGAGACTCAGACATCCGGCTGGATTGTTGAGACAGAAGCATATGTCGGAGTTGTCGACGAGGCCTGTCACAGCTTTGAAGGCAAGCGGACGCCTAGAATTGAATCCATGTACAAGGAAGCCGGCACGCTTTATGTGTATCAGATGCATACGCACAAGATGCTAAATGTTGTGACGCGGTCTTCTAAGGAACCTGAGGCTGTACTGATCCGGGCTATTGAACCTTACGAAGGTGTATCCGTATTGGAAGATCGCAGAAACAAGACGGGGGTTCAGGCTACCGATGGACCTGGTAAACTGACTAAAGCAATGGCTGTCAGTATGGCTGATAATGGGTCAGTAGCTGATGCACCTCCGGTATACATCGATCCATCGACTAGACGTCTACCCGAACGAATTGAACTGTCCAGTCGTATCGGAATACCTAATAAAGGACAATGGACGGATGCTTTGTTAAGATATAGTGTAAGAGGGAACCCATATGTTTCACGTAGAAAAGGAAAGCCTGCGGATAACAACGGATGGTGCCCTGTATTAGACTAGAGGAGGAGCAGGAATGACTGACAGTTTGATTGACTATATTGATGATGAGCTGAAAAAACTATTACCTAATTTTAAGTGGAGACTGGTTAAAGACAGCAAGAAAAAGATGATCGAGTTATATGTGACCTTTCACGTAGAGACTGAAAATGACATACAGGTTCAGGATGCCTTGGGTCAGAACAACGAGCCAGGGATCGTTCAATTCGAAGATGTCCTGTGTTTCTATGATCCTGCGTATTCTCACGTCAAACCGCAGAATTATCTGACGGCAATTTCGTTCGACAGCCATGCAGGTCTCGAAAAGGGCTATGTCGATGCCGTTCTTAGACAGATCAATTTGACTACAAAGCAGGGCATGGTCGATTTGAGAGAATTTCTAGAGGATGATTTTGCCGGTGAATTCAAACTGAACTGGAACGAGAAGAATACGGACAGCCTGATTCAGACCATGAAAGACACAGGCCGGTACGATGACACCAAACTTAAAATGATATTGGAAGATGACCAGTCATTTTTTGAAAAATTAACAGAGGATGATGAGCATGACGGAGTGGAAAGAGTTTAGTGTAGCGATAAGCAGTGAAGCATCTGAACCAGTTTCAGCTATAATGAGTGAACTGGGGTCAGCAGGTGTGTCGGTCGCCGACCGCAACGATTTTCTCACACTTCCAGAGTACGGATTCGATACACTGTGGGAGCTTGACGAGTCGAAGTTTCCAAAAGATGGAGTCATTATTAAAGGCTACTTCAACAACCATGATGATCTGGAAGCTGTCGAGAAAGAATTGAACGCTCGAATCTCCAGACTTGAAGAATACGGGATTACTACGGGAGGTTATACAATCGAAGTGACAGATGTCGTGGAGGAAGAATGGGCCAATGCCTGGAAGAAGCATTACCATCCTGTCCCGGTTACGCGTTTCATGACTATCGTTCCGCAGTGGGAAGAATATACCCCTCAGTTCATCGATGAGCGGATCTGCTATCTTGATCCGGGCCTGGCCTTCGGAACAGGGACACATCCGACAACTCAGCTTTGTATTCAAGCTCTGGAAACTGTCATCAAAAAAGGGGATACAGTTCTGGACGTTGGTACAGGGTCTGGTGTCCTGTCGATCGCCAGCGCTTTGTATGGCGCAGGTAAAATCAAGGCGTATGATCTGGATGAAGTGGCTGTAACATCCGCCCGCTCAAACATCAAGCTGAATAATCTTGAAGAGAGTATTGATGTCAGAGCTAATAACCTGCTTCAAGGTGTCAATGAAAAAGCCGATATCATTGTAGCAAATATTCTAGCAGACATTATCCTGCTGTTTGTAGAAGATGCCTATGATAAACTTAATGATAATGGACTGTTCATCACTTCCGGCATTATTTCTGAAAAGAAAGACCAGGTTGTTGAAGAACTCATTAAATATAACTTTGAAATCGTCCAGATCAATCAGATGAAAGACTGGGTCGTTATCATTGCAAAAAAAGAAAATAAGGACGTGTAATTACAATGGAAAACATTGAAACATTTATTGACCACACTTTGCTTAAACCTGAATCAACAGACTTAGCTATTCAGCAGGCGTGCCTGGATGCGAAAGAATACAAATTCAAAGCAGTATGCATTCAGCCTGTCTGGGTAAAATACGCTTCTGACTTACTTAAGGATTCTGATGTAAACACCTGTACGGTCATCGGTTTTCCTCTTGGAGCAAATTCAACTAAAGTCAAGGCCTATGAAGCTGAACAGGCTGTTAAAGATGGTGCGTCCGAAGTGGATATGGTCATCAATATTGGTGCGCTGAAGAGTGAAGATTTTGCAATGGTACATGATGACATTAAAGCGGTCGTCGATGCAGTTAAAGGCAAGGCAATCGTAAAAGTGATTATTGAAACAAGTTTACTTACTGACAATGAAAAAGTAAGAGCTTGCGAAATTTCAAAACGTGCTGGTGCTGATTTTGTCAAAACGTCAACTGGTTTCTCTACAGGAGGAGCAACAGTCGAAGACATCAGACTGATGCGCAAGACTGTAGGAAAAGAAATGGGTGTCAAAGCATCTGGCGGAGTCCGTACGATCGAGGATGCCAAAGCGATGATTGAAGCCGGAGCGACACGTATCGGTACGTCAAACGGCATCGCACTGGTTGAAGGAAACGAAGCAACAGAGTCTTATTAATTAAGATCAGCGACGTGTTCTTGAAGTCTTTTCTCAAAAACGATATACTAATAGAAGAAGCAACCAGCACTCACTGAGGTGCTGGTTTTCTTATCATTTAAATTGAATCATTTAAGAACCTAATATGGAATGAAGGTGAACGATGTGCCACAGAATAAAGATTATACGCCTCAGGAGGTCATTGCCCTCTGTCTGACATATATGAACAGCGAGCATGTAGCGTTTGTGAAGAAGGCTTTTGACCTTGCAGATAAAGCACACGAAGGCCAGATGAGAAAATCCGGAGAAGCCTATATCATGCACCCGGTTCAGGTTGCAGGCATTCTTGCCGAACTTAGAATGGACCCTGTCACGGTTGCCACAGGATTTCTCCACGATGTCGTTGAAGATACGGACTACACTTACCAGGATCTGTCAGAGACTTTTTCACCGGAAGTTGCCGACCTGGTAGATGGAGTAACAAAACTGGGTAAAATCAAATTCAAGTCGAAGCAGGAGCACCAGGCAGAGAATCATCGTAAGATGCTTCTGGCCATGGCTCAGGACGTACGTGTCGTATTGGTGAAACTGGCCGACAGACTTCACAATATGAGGACACTTAAACATCACCGACCAGAAAAGCAGAGAGATATAGCTATAGAAACGCTGGAAATCTATGCTCCGCTAGCGGATCGTTTAGGGATCAACCGAATGAAGTGGGAACTGGAAGATACTTCTTTGCGCTACATGAATCCTCAGCAGTATTACCGAATCGTTCATCTGATGAATTCAAGAAGAGAAGACCGGGAAAATTATATTGATGATGCGAAGCAGGCCATTCAGGAATCCGTAGAAGAACTGGGTATCGAAGCTCAGATAACAGGACGTCCGAAGCACATCTATTCGATTTACAAGAAAATGAAAAGTCAGAAAAAGCAGTTCAATGAAATTTATGACCTGCTGGCGATTCGTATCATTGTTGAATCCATCAAAGACTGCTATGCGGTTCTGGGAGCGATCCATACCAGATGGAAACCGATGCCCGGACGTTTCAAGGATTATATCGCCATGCCAAAAGCCAACATGTATCAGTCCCTTCATACGACTGTTCTGGGGCCGAATGCAACGCCGCTGGAAGTACAGATTCGAACCATTAAAATGCATGAAATTGCTGAGTATGGGGTAGCTGCTCACTGGGCTTATAAGGAAGGTATTTCAACTAAACTGGATAATGATCAGTTGAGTGAACATATCTCATGGTTCAGAGACATCCTTGAACTTCAAAGCGAATCAAGAAATGCCAGCGACTTTATGGATTCGATAAAGCAGGATATCTTTAAGGATAAAGTCTATGTGTTCAGTCCTAAAGGGGACGTCATGGAACTCCCTTCAGGATCAAGTACTCTTGATTTTGCCTATCATGTCCATACCGAAGTGGGAAATAAATCGATGGGGGCTAAAGTGAACGGGAAGATCGTTCCGCTGAACTACAAGCTGAAAACCGGAGATATCGTTGAAATGCTGACGTCGTCAAATTCATTCGGTCCAAGTAGAGACTGGTTGAACTATGTCAATACGTCCAAAGCTAAGAATAAGATCAAGCGTTTCTTCAAGACACAGGAAAAAGAGCAGAATGTTGAACGAGGTAAAGAGATTCTTGAAAAGCTTCTAATCGATATGGAGTTCAATCCTAAGCAGATTTTAAAGAAAGATAACATTCTTAAAGTTGCTGAACGCTTCAATTATCATAATGAAGAAGATCTGTTTGCTGCGATCGGTTATGGTGAGCTGAAAAGCACAACGATCGCCAACCGCCTGACCGATAAGGAACGCAGAGATAGAGAAAAAGATCAGATTCAACTGGATGATACCACTGGAACAATCGAGCTAAAGAACAAGAAAGAACCCGAAAAAATGAAAATCCGTCACGAAGGCGGGGTCGTGATTCAGGGTGCAGACAACCTGCTGATCCGTTTAAGCAAGTGCTGCAACCCTGTTCCTGGGGATGAAATCGTCGGATATATCACTCGAGGCAGAGGTGTATCGATTCATAGAGTAGACTGTCCAAACATTCAGGGGACAGATGATCAGGTCAATCGTCTGATCGATGTCGAATGGGAATCCAGTGATTCGAAAAAAGAATACGACGCTGAACTGCAGATTGAAGGATACGACCGTTCCGGTTTTCTTAATGAAATTCTACAAGTTATCAACTCTCAAACAAGCAAGCTGAGCAATGTCAACGGTAAGCTGGACAAGAGTGGGACAGCCATCATCAAACTGACACTGTCGATACAGAACCTGAAAGAACTGGAACAGATCGTAGATAAAATAAAAACAGTACCGGATGTCTATTCAGTCAAACGAATTACATCCTAAAAAAGCATAAAGACAACAGGAGGATTATTGTGAGAGCCGTCATACAGAGAGCATCGAAAGCACATGTCACAGTGGCAGAAGAAACTGTTGGAGAGATTGGAAAGGGATTTGTCGTTCTTCTTGGTGTAGAAGACAATGATACAGAAGAAGATGTCGCTTATCTAGTCAGGAAAGTTACCAATATGCGAATCTTTGAAGATGACGATGAAAAAATGAACCGATCCCTTAAAGATGTAGAAGGTGAGATTTTATCAATATCTCAGTTCACCTTGCATGCGGATACGAAAAAAGGGAATCGACCTAGTTTTACAGGTGCGGCAGGTCCAGAAAAGGCTGCTGCTTTGTATGAGTCTTTCAATAAGCAGCTCTCTGCTGAAGGGATAAATGTAGCAACTGGTAAATTTGGTGCTCACATGAAAGTCAGTCTAGTGAATGATGGACCTGTGACGATCCTCATCGATTCGAAAAATAAATAAGGCAGCAAAGAACCCTGAGCCAATTATATGGATCAGGGTTTTTCTACTGCCTTGAGAAAAGTTCTGCCTATCTATATGTTGCTGACAGTTTATGGAGCAAAGTATGCTGACAGGCCATGATAGATTGCTTCGGCCACTGTCTGCTGGTAGTTTGCAGTGTTGACGATGGTGATGTCGTGATCGTTATCCAGATAGCCAAGCTCAAGTAAGATGGATGGTTGAGCGTTGTTTCTCAGAACGTAATAATTACCGTGTCGGACGCCATTGTTTTTAAGTGGCCCTTGTTGAGTCAATTTTGTATTGATGGTATCTGCCAGATTTCTTTCCGACTCAGAATAATAATAAGTCGTGGTGCCGCTCATCGTGTTTGGGATTTCAACCGCATCATAGTGAATGCTGATAAAGGCATCGGCTCGAGCACGGTGGGCATAGTAGACGCGGTCATTCAAAGTAACAAACGAGTCATCGCTTCTTGTAAGGATGACATTTGCTCCAGATCTTTCAAGAATCTCTGCTAGTCTAAGTGATGTGCTGAGTGCGACTTCGCTTTCAGTAAAACCTGTTTTAGCAACAGCTCCAGGATCGTGTCCACCATGACCGGCATCGATCACTATCGTAGCCTCGGCTAGACTACTGGCCTGCTGGACCTGGGGCGCAGCAGTATCGGCAGTTTCAGCAGCCTGTACAGTTGAAGAATCTTCAGTGTCCACTGCTTCAGCCAGCCAGCTTGCGACATACGCCAGTGTTCCATCTGTCAGTCTGATTCCATACCAGTCGTCTGTTTCTTCTATGACAGAGTATTCGGATACGTCACTGACTGTCGTGACTATAGGCGTGTCAGTACCCGGACCTTGTCTCAGATTAGTAGGACCTATTCCAATACGAATCTGTTTTCCTTCACTATCTGAAGATGCCAGTGCGGTAGGCGTTCCTTCAAGGCGTTCAACGTAATCGGAGTGGATCCAGGCTACCCGGTTATTGAAGAGGATCTGAATCCAGTTGTTCTCGCTATACAAGATTTCATATTCTTCTCCAGAATGAACGGTACCCAGGATGGGGGACTCTGTAGTGGAGAACTGACGAACATTCACTTCATTTCCGGTGATACGCCCAGTCGCTCGATTATCTACAGTTACCTCCTCATTTTCTACAAGCCAGCTGGCTACCCAGCCGATATAATTGTTCGACAGTCTGACTTTGTACCACTGATTATCTTCACCTAGAACATGAAGATGCTCGTCTTCATGAACCTGAGTCAGAATTTCATGGGACAGACCGGGACCGTATCTGACATTCAACGTACTGGCAAGTACGGTTACTCTGTTTTCATTCGCTAATGCTACAAGAGAGCCCATGAGAAGGGTAAGCAGGCCGATGATCAGAAAGATAAAAGTCCGTTTGCTTAATCGATTATGTATGTCTGTTTGATCCATTATTCACCTCTCCTTTCATCTGTTTTCTTATATTATACTCAATTTATGAAAATATTAGCAATATATTTTAGAAAATAAGCGCGTCAATCGACAAAATTCGTTTCGTTCATTATACATTTTAACTTAGATGGATGCCATAACGGTTTGAAAAGGGTTACAACGCCCAAGCTGTATTGACATTCTTTAAGCTTTCTTGTAAGCTAAAAGAACAATTCAAATAGCATGATCCCCGAACTGAGGACTGAATACTGACCCGTCTTAAAGAGAGAATCTCCCTGGCTGAAAGAGATTTAGATAGACAGTTGGATGACACCTTAGAGGGCTGACGAGGAGGCTCGTCACGTGAGAGCGATAAATCTGTTGAGTGAGAGTACGTCTTTGCGTACTGTCTGAATTAAGGTGGCACCACGTGATAACCTGACACGTCCTTTTTCTGTTCATTATCTGAACGGGAAGAGGTTTTTTTTATGGAAAAAAATAGGCATTAAGAGTGGAGGACTAGATAAAATGAATTATCAGAAGCTGAAAGGAACAGTTGATCTGTTGCCTGAAGAAACCAGAAAATGGCAGTTTATTGAAGATAAAGCAAGAGACTTGATGCGAGCATACCAGTTCAATGAAATCAGAACGCCAATGTTTGAACAGCTTGAATTATTTGCCCGTGGGGTAGGAGAAACAAGCGATATCGTCACTAAAGAAATGTACGATTTCAGAGATAAAGGCGACCGACACATTGCACTCAGACCCGAAGGAACTGCAGGTGTAGTCAGAGCTTATGTTGAGAACAAGCTGTATGGACCTGAATTCCACAAACCGACCAAGCTGTTTTACATGGGACCTATGTTCCGTTATGAACGACCTCAAAGCGGCAGACAGCGTCAATTCCACCAGATAGGTGTAGAAGTGTTCGGCAGCCGAAATCCATCAGTCGATGTGGAAACGATGGTTCTGGGAATGGATCTTTTCAAGCAGTTCGGTATTACTGATCTGAAACTGGTCATCAATTCACTTGGGAGTACAGAGACTCGACAGACTTACCGAGAGGAACTGATTGCCTATCTGGAGCCTCACCTAAACGAATTAAGTAAAGATTCACAAGTCAGACTATATAAAAATCCACTGAGAGTACTGGACAGCAAGGATAAGAAAGACAAAGAAATCGTCAAAGATGCGCCGTCAATTCTGGATTATCTGGACGAAGCGTCTAAAGCTCACTTTGAAGCAGTCAAGAGTATGCTTGAAGATCTGGATATTCCTTACATCATTGACACGAACATGGTACGCGGGTTGGACTACTATAATGATACGATCTTTGAAGTGATCACTACAAATCCGAAGTTCGGAGCCAATGCGACAGTGTGTGCCGGAGGACGATATGATGGACTTGTAGAAGAAGTCGGTGGACCGTCTACTCCAGCCTTCGGGTTCGGATGCGGACTGGAGCGCCTCGTTCTTCTTCTCGAACACATGGATTTTGATTATCCAGAATTAAATCCACTCGACGCGTATATTGTCACTATGGGAGACCGTGCTGACCGCGCTGCAAATAAACTGGCACAAGTCCTGAGACAGAATGGTCTTTCCGTTGAACGGGAATTCATGAATAGAAAGGCCGGCAAGCAGTTCAAGACGGCAGATAAGCTGAATGCCGATTATGTCTTTACCTTAGGAGACCAGGAAATCGATAATGGGATCGTTCAGGTTAAGCGCCTGAGTACAGGAATCCAGACAGAAGTGAGTTTGACGGAACTGGCATTAAGCTTCGATGAGACCTATTCATCATTGATCAGATCAACAGAAAAAGGAGAAGAATAACATGAAACGTACAGTATATTGTGGGGAAGTCAGACAGTCACATGAAGACCAGACTGTCACAGTTAAAGGATGGGTCCAGAAAAGACGAGACCTCGGGGGCATGATCTTTGTAGACCTGAGAGACCGTGAAGGGATCGTACAAGTCGTATTTAACGGAGAAATCAGCGAGGAAGCACTGAAGACAGCTGAAACCATCCGTTCTGAGTATATTCTTGAAGTAACAGGAAAAGTCGTTTCCCGTGCCGAACGACAGAAGAACAAGGACCTTGCTACTGGAGACGTTGAAATAGTAGCAGGCAGCATTTCAATACTGAGTGAATCCAAGACGCCTGTCTTTGATATCAGTGATGCTGTGGACGTATCTGATGATATCCGCCTGAGATATCGTTACCTGGATTTGAAACGTCCACGTATGCAGAGGAACATGAAACTTCGTCACGATGTGAAGAAGTCATTCAGAGACTTCCTGGACGACCGGGGATTCCTGGATATTGAAACACCTTACCTGACTAAATCTACACCGGAAGGCGCTCGCGATTATCTGGTTCCCGCTCGTACGAACCAGGGAAAATTCTTCGCATTGCCACAGTCACCTCAGCTCTTTAAACAGCTCTTAATGAGTTCAGGCTATGACAAGTATTATCAGATCGTCCGCTGTTTCAGAGATGAAGATCTGCGTGGAGACAGACAACCTGAATTTACCCAGGTGGATATTGAGACCAGTTTTATTGAAAAAGAAGACATCCAGGCACTGATGGAAGACCTTCTGGTTCGTCTGGTTAAAGATGTAAAAGGAATCACAATTGAGAAACCATTCCCAAGACTGACTTATAAAGAAGCGATGGAACGTTTCGGAAGCGACAAACCAGATCTGCGCTTCGATATGGAACTTGTAGACTTGAAGGATATTGCCGAACAGTCTTCATTCAAAGTCTTTTCTTCTGCAGTTGAATCAGGCGGCATGGTTAAAGGTCTGACTGTCAAAGGTGCAGCAGACTCGTTCTCCCGTAAAAATATCGATGCACTGGAATCAGTAGCGAAGATTTATGGAGCGAAAGGCTTAGCCTGGATGAAAGTGACCGATGAAGGACTGACAGGTCCGATCTCAAAATTCTTCTCTGAAGAAGAGATGCAGTCAGTCTTGATGAGTAAAATGGATGCTGCTCCAGGAGACCTGCTGCTGTTTGTTGCAGATAAAGATAAAGTTGTCTACGATGCACTAGGTGCTTTAAGAAGTCATCTTGGAAAGGAACTTGATCTGATCGATCAGTCACAACTGGCTTTTGCCTGGATCGTCGAATGGCCACTGCTCGAGTATGACGAGGAGGAAGGGCGATATAATGCAGCTCACCACCCATTCACTATGCCTGTAGAATCTGATGTCGAGTTGCTGAAAACATCTCCTGAAAAAGCAATGGCTGATGCCTATGATATCGTACTGAACGGATATGAAATCGGTGGAGGATCGATCAGGATCCATGATCGAGCGGTGCAGGAGGATATGCTCAATGCACTCGGATTTACTAAAGAAGAAGCTCAGAATCAGTTCGGATTCTTACTTGATGCGCTGGAGTATGGCTTCCCGCCACACGGAGGTATCGCGTTCGGTCTGGATAGACTGGTCATGATCCTAGCTGGAGAAGAGAACATCAGAGAAGTGATTGCCTTTCCTAAGAATGGTAAAGCGATCGATCCATTAACTAGTGCTCCATCAGTGGTTTCAAAGGATCAGCTGGATGAACTGAAACTGTCACTTCAGACAACAGAGGAAAAAACGGAGGAATAAAATGGTTTTACTAGGGTCACACGTATCGATGAAAGGGAAAGACATGCTGCTTGGAGCCGCGAAAGATGCAGCTCAATACGGCGGATCCACCTTTATGATATATACAGGTGCGCCTCAGAATACACGACGCAAAGCGATTGAAGATATGAATATTGAGGCCGGTCAGGCATTCATGAAGGAAAATGCAATCAATGTATCTGATATAGTCGTTCATGCGCCGTATATTATTAATTTAGGGAATACGATAAAAAAGGAAAACTATGCTTTTGCAGTAGAATTCATGAAAGATGAGATCAGACGTGCGGAAGCTCTGGGAGCGACTCAGATGACGATGCACCCCGGCGCACACGTCGGAGCGGGTCCGGAAGCGGCTATCGACCAGATCGCTCAAGGACTGAACGAAATCCTCCACAAGGATCAGACCTTGCAGATCGCTCTGGAAACGATGGCTGGTAAAGGAACTGAGATCGGTCGCTCATTTGAGGAACTGGCTCAGATCATCGAAAAAGTTGAATTAAAAGACAAGGTATCCGTCACAATGGATACCTGCCACATTCATGATGGCGGATATAACGTCAGAGATGATTTTGAAGGGGTTCTGGATGAGTTCGACCGAATCATCGGCCTGGACAAGCTGAAAGTCATTCATGTCAATGACTCCAAAAATGTTCAAGGTGCTGCGAAAGACAGACATGCGAATATCGGCTTTGGTGAAATTGGCTTTGATGCATTGAGTCAAGTTGTTCATCATCCGAAACTGGCACATCTGCCGAAGATTCTTGAGACGCCATTTGTCGGCGAAGATAAGAAGAACAAGAAACCGCCATACAAGCATGAAATCATCATGCTGAAGGAAAAGCAGTTTAATCCCGATTTATATGAAGATATTATGAACAGTTGATTAGCCGAGAGGAGTTTGTGTAAAAGCAGACTCCTTTTTTGTTATACTGATTGCAATACTATGCGGAAGGAGTCTGGACATGAATAAAGGATTAAGTGCAAAGCAGATCAAAGCAATCGATCAGTATACAATCGAGTCGATCGGTATGCCGTCGCTTGTGCTGATGGAACGAGCGGCATTAGCTTCTGCAGAAGCCATAATGGTAGACTTTGATTTCAAGAGTGCCTTCATCCTCTGCGGCACAGGAAATAATGGAGGGGATGGTATTGCAGTTGGGCGCCTGCTTCATCAGGCAGGCAAATCGGTTACCTTATGTATTTTTGGAAATTTAGAGCATGCGTCTGAAGAAACAACGGTACAACTGAGAATCGCTAAGAATCTGAATGTCCCCTGTGTGTATAGACATGATGACCACTGGCCGGATGATCCCGACACATTGATCGTTGATGCGTTATTTGGTATAGGTCTTGACCGGGCGGTAGAAAATCCTTATCTGGAAGTGATCAGACGAGTAAATGGTTTAGGATATCGAAAAGCAGCCATCGACATTCCATCTGGTTTATCTGCAGATACCGGTTCTGTGTTAGGAGCCGCCATAAAAGTGGATAAAACGTACAGTATAGGTTTCTGGAAAAACGGATTTTCCAGTAAAGAATCAGAGACGTATACAGGAGAGATACAGCTTTTGGACATAGGCTATCCATCTTTAACCGAGCTGGCTCATATAATAGATCAGGAGGAAAGCAATGGCGAACAGATTTAATTTTAGAGGAGAAAACAGAAGAGAGAACTATTTTGAAGGATGGTTTATCAAGACTAATGATAAGAAAAATGATTTATCAGTGGCATTGATCCCTGGTGTTGCACATTTCTCAGAACATGAATCCTTTGTTCAATATAATATCGTCTACAAGGATACTTATTATAGTGGGAAAATTACTTTCAGCAGAGATGAATTCGATGTCGTGGGAGATCCTCAGACTGTCATGATGCCCAAATTCGTGTTTAATGAAAAAGGTGTAAAGGCCAGCCTTAATGACGGAGAGACTGAGCTGCTTATCGATTTTTATTTCGGTCTGTTCCTTCCTATAAGACAGAGTCTGTACACGCCAAGTATCATGGGGCCACTCGAATACTTGAACATGCCATGTAACCACGACATTGTAAGTCTGAGGCATACCGTCAAAGGCAGAATCAGTATTAATGGAGAAGCGATCGAATTGTCTGATGCTTTAGGTTATATCGAAAAGGACAGGGGCAGTACTTTCCCCAGCCGTTATGCCTGGGCACATGCCAATGGATTTGAGCACAATAGTGAAGCTACTCTGTTTCTTTCTGCTGCTGAACTGGAAAAGGGTCCATTGAAAAAAGAAGGGGCCATTGCCATCTTTCATGATGGAAAAGAAGAGCATCGGTTCGCTACTTATTATGGAACAGTAACTGATTTGACGGTCAGTCCAGATGAGGAGTCTTATACGATCACTATGAAGGATCTGTTCAAAAAACTTGAAGTAACGGTAAGTCTGAAGAACGGAGCAGAGTTGATTGCTCCAATGCATGCCGGCATGGATTATCCAATTAAAGAGACGGTCAAATCTGATATAACAATGACATTCATTCAAAAAAATGGTCCAACCTATCATCTTAAAAGCTCGAGTGGAGCAGGGGAGCTGGTCAACTGGGAGAGTGTTGAGAGAGAACATATCTCAAAATAATTAAAAGGGCTTGAACAGTTGTCCAAGCCTTTTTGAATCTAATATTAAATTTTTTCTCTGTCAGGCAATTCTTTTAAATACTTAGTAGGGGTCTGACCTGTAATTTTTTTGAATACTTTTGTGAAATAGGAATGACTGTTGAAGCCAGCCAAGTTTGCAACTTCACTTAACTGATGTTCTCCTAAATGGAAGTAATATTTTGCCAGATAAACACGCTGCTGGTTAACATAGCCGATAAATGTATTTCCCGTTTCTTGCTTAAATTTACGTGCAAGATGAACTGGATGCATCCCATAAATCGAAGCAATATTTGTCAACGTCAGTTCGCCTGTCAAATTTTCAGTAATATAACTGACAATCTCTTTCAGGACCGTAGAATAACTAGATGTAGAGAAGTGAATGACTGCGTGGCAGTATTCTCTGAAAATCTGGAAATAAACATGTTCAACTAGATAATCAATTGAATCAGCGTCGTTGATAATCATTGAAAACCGCTCAAAAATCAGATGTAAGTAAAGGGGCAACACCCCACCGTTTTTAGCAGCGATACGAGCATACGTATTGACAGTGACAAGATGACTTTTAAACCGATGAATGAGGTCGTAGTCACTGGTCTGATCCAGATATTCCAGTACTTTCTCTACATCGATCAAATCAAGTGTTTCTTCAAGTAGTTGGCTATTACCGGCTGTTATGGCATCTGACAATTGATCCTGGATTAAATATCGGTAATTCATTGATTCACTTGTGAGCTCCTTGAGTTTATTAATCCGTTCTTTCTTCAAGGCTTCTTTTTTCTCATGACTCTTCATAAGATCTAATCCTTTCCCAATTGCTATAATCGATAACATCTCCCATGTTAAATATACCATAACACTGAAGAAAATAAACAATAATTGCATAAAAAACGGCTGTTTTTTAAGACTTTTTTTTGAAAAAGGGTAAAATATTAATTTTTTTAGCAGTAAAATACTATATTAGAATTATTGTTTTATGATACTGACTCATTATTATAATGTGCATAATATAATAAATATACATTATTAAATTTTATTCATCAGAAACTCACTGAAAAGCGTATTCTTTTACAAGTTATTAAGTCAATGATAACATTAATCATGTAAGTAAGTGAATAAAATATGACAAAATTAATGACGAAAGGGTGATGAAATGGATCGTCACATCTTGGGAACATTTTCGGATGAAGAAGACACAATTAAAGAGGTTAATCGCCTGATCAGTGAGGAAGGTTATTCTTCCGATGAGCTTACTTTGGTTATGGACAGGCACAATTCGTACGACGCGAGGCTTAACAGCTTGAAGAATGTTCAAGTCGATCAAGTCACTGTCGAAGAAAGCGATGGTAACGTCTGGGAGAAGATTAAAGAAACCTTCTCTTTTGGTTCTTATGACAGTGAAGCTTCTCACTCAATTCTTGAGGATTACGGTGTTCCTCATGATCGAGCTGAACATTACATGGATGCATTGCAAGAAGGGGAAATCATACTTCTGGCCAACAGTGATGCACCACGAACAATAGAGTTATCAGAAGTAAATGAAGATATAGTAAAAGAGGAGAGAAATGACATGACAGATAAAGATAAAAGAGATGCACCATTAGATGAGGTCAATTCTGAAGAAGAATCAGCGATAAAAGATGACAAAAGTCAGGATAAGGAACCTAAAGATATTGAAACATCTGAAACAGATGAGGAGTTAATGACAAATTCCATTGATCCGAGTCAGGTTGAACATACGCGTAAAGAAGAAGTTCAAACACCTCAATCATTTTCTGACGAAGAGCACAGTGGTGAAGATCTGAAACAGAATAAAAAGGAAGATCCGGATCTGACAGGAGAAGAAGAAACAGTAGAAGTTGAAGAATCTGTACATGGATACGGCAAAGACGTGGCAAAAGGGGTTGTCAAACCTGAACCTAAGAGTCCTTTGAACACTGAAGGTAAACAGGAAAAAGATCCCTCAGAAAAATCAGATGCACCTGAAGCAGATGCCAATTATCCGGAAGACTCAGAAGATGCTGGGATGAAATCCGAAAATTAAATCATTCAAGGAGCGAGATATATTGGGAGAACGGGACAAAGTAAAAACACAGAAGCCGAAAAAGATTATTTCATGGATGATGAGTCCAAGAATATGGATCGAAAACCTCTCATAGAATCAGACACCTACAAAACTGCAGGTAAACTTGAAGGAAAAGTTACTCTAATTACGGGTGGAGATTCTGGAATTGGAGCAGCTACTGCTATTCTTTTCGCTAAAGAGGGTGCAAAGGTTGCGTTCACCTACCACTAATCTGATGAAGACGCCACCCGTACTGAAAATCGACTGAAAGAAATCGGAGCAGAAGTTCTCGTGTTTAAAGGTGATGTTGGTGACGAATCATTTGCTGAAGAGGTAATCAGCAGTCTAACTGACAAATGGGGCAACATCGATGTGCTTGTCAATCATGCCGGTGAACAGAGATACCAGTCAAGTATCACCGATATCAAGGCGGAGCAGATTGACAGGACCTACAGAACAAATATATTCAGTATGTTCTACTTTGTAAAAGCAGCACTGAATCATTTGTCAGAAGGCGCTTCGATCATCAATACTTCTTCGATAACAGCATACAAAGGTAATCCGACACTTATGGACTATTCTGGAACAAACGGTGCTCGAGTTGCATTTACTCGTTCTCTGGCTCAGAATCAGGAAATTCTAGATAAGAAAATCAGAGTCAATTCTGTTGCACCAGGACCGATCTGGACCCCTCTGATTCCTTCAACGTTCCCTGAAGAGGCTCTGGAGGAGTTTGGTAAGGACGGAGCACTTGGTAGACCCGGAGAAGCTTATGAACTTGCTCCTGCCTATGTTTACCTGGCTTCCGATGATTCCAGCTATGTTACAGGACAGACGATTCATGTAAACGGTGGAGTGATAGTGAACGGATGACAAAGTAAAGGATGATAGTATGTCAAAAGATAATGAATTAAAAAGAACTAACCATAATGAAAGAAATAATGGTGGAGACGACCCCGCATATAATCAGGTCGTTTCTCCTGATACTTCAGCTCCTCTTGGCTACATCAAAGATCGTCCCTTGAGAGACAAACTGTCAGAAGAAGAAGTGGACAGAAAAGCCAAAGGAGAGTCTCCCGGAAACGAAGTGGAGCTGGATTTAAACCCTAATCCAGATACTGAAAGTGAAGACGATACTGTTTAATAGCCTTAAGCTAGGATACTCCAGTTGAGAGTGTTCTAGCTTTTTTTGCAGAATTCAGGACTGGCTGGCAAAGAGGACGAACTGAAATTTACAAATCCTGACTACGAGCTGAGCACCATTAAAAACTTCGGGCAAACATGCTATACTGGATGAAGATACTACATCAAGGAGGGGACATAGTGACTCGTGAAGATGAAATAAAAAAAGCAGTAAAACTGATCGAACTGGGACCATCAAGCCCTAAAAATAGTGATGCTGATCCGAAACAGAAGAAAAAGTCTGCTGCTGGCAAAAAGATTAAATCAGGGAAAGAGAAAAGTCAGAATAATAAACCATCAGAACCGGACACTTATATTATCACGAAAGTTCAGGCTCAAAAAGCCAAGAACCGATTCAACATTTACATCAATGATGAATATGCCTTCCCAGTTGATGACAATCTTCTTGTTCAACATAGACTGATCAAAGGCAAAGAGCTGACTGAAGAAGAAATCGATACCCTCAGGGAAAAGGGAGAAATGAGTAAAGGCTATCAGGCTGCCCTTCATTATCTGAATTATAAAATGAGGTCAGAAAAAGAAATCGTCGATTATTTAATTGACAAGGAATACCAGACAATCGAGCCGATTATTGAAAAACTGAAAACTCATCGACTGATCAATGACGAAGAATATGCCAAGAGTTTCGTCCGCACAAATAGTCTGCTGAAACTGGAAGGTCCCCGAAAAATCGAGCGCGCTATGGGTGAAAAGGGGCTGAGCAAGTCAGACATTCTGACCGGACTGGATGAATACTCTCCTGAACTACAAGTCGAAAATGCGGAAAAGCTTGCAGAAAAAGTACTTAAACGCCAGCGCAACAAATCAAGTAGAGAAATGAATCAGAAAGTACGTCAGCAGCTGATGACCAGCGGATTCGATTCAGATGTGATCCAGCAGGTCATGGATGATCTGGATGTAGACCAGTCGGATGATGAGGAATATGAAGCGCTCAAGAAACAAGGAGAAAAAGCCTGGACCCGTTATGCCAGGAAATATAAAGGATATGATCTTTTCAGTCGGACCAAAGCTTTCTTGTATTCGAAAGGCTATCCATCTGAACTGATCGATCAGTTTATCAATGAAAAAAAGGAAGATGAGTGACTAATTGTATGAAGAATAAAGACTTACTGAAAGAAAAAGGCATTATTATGTGGAGCGATGATAAGATAGAGGCGTTCCAGAAAACCCTCCTTGACTGGTATGATGCAAACAAGCGTGATCTGCCCTGGAGAAGGACCTCAAACCCTTATTACATCTGGATTTCAGAAATCATGCTGCAGCAGACCCAGGTAGACACAGTGATTCCTTACTACGAGCGGTTTATAGACACTCTGCCGGAAATCAGTGATCTGGCAGCAGCTTCAGAGGATACACTTCTTAAATTATGGGAAGGACTGGGCTATTACTCCAGAGTGAGAAATATGAAGGTGGCAGCGGGTCAGATCATGGCCGACCATAACGGAATTTTTCCAGAGGACTACGATGCCATTAAAAGTCTGAAAGGAATCGGCCCTTATACAGCAGGAGCGGTAAGCAGCATAGCTTTCAACCGGCCTCACCCAGCCGTGGATGGCAACGTCATGCGGGTACTGAGCCGCCTGTTTGAAATCGAGCTCGATATCGGCAAAGCATCCAGCCGCAAGGTCTTTGAAGAAATGATACACCTGCTCATTGATCGGGAACGCCCAGGAGATTTTAATCAAGCCTTGATGGATCTTGGAGCCACCATTTGTACACCTAAGAATTACAAACCTGAAACGAGCCCGGTCAAGGACTTTAATGCATCATATTTAAATGAAACATGGGCAAGATACCCGATAAAACAAGGGAAGAAAAAAGTCAGAGAAGAAAACTATGTCGTTCTTGCTGTACCCACTGATGAGGGTGAATACCTTTTTCAGAAAAGAGCATCAGAAGGCGTTCTTTCTGGCATGTGGACTTTCCTCATGATCCCCACAGAGGTAATAAATGAAGATGGATGGAAATCCTTCGGTGGTTCAGCCGATTCATTGACAGATACACAGGCTGAGCTTCTGGTTGACTACATCAAGAATGAGTATGGTCTGATTATTGCATGTGATAATAATTTAAAAGGGACGTATACACACATTTTTTCTCATTTAAAGTGGCATATGTCTATTTATGAGGCAGTAGTCATTGGCGAAACTGAAACTGGTCACTCGCTTCATGCAATTCATCCGGATGATTTTCCTGATACTGCTTTTCCAGTTCCGACTCAGAAAGTATGGGAAATGGTCAATACCATTACCTTATTTTAGAGATTACCTCCCCGATTTGCTTAAACATTCTTCCCTCAAGAGTAATTTATGATATAATTACTCTTGAGATTTGGGAAACAGGCTATACTTTTTCTAAAATGATTAGAGAGTTGGAACATAGATGAAATTTCCGAAAGAAGGGGAGTTCATCACAATCAAAAGCTATAAGCACGATGGCAGCCTGCACCGTACCTGGCGTGATACGATGGTTCTCAAAACCACAGAGAATGCTCTGATAGGTTGCAACGATCACACTTTAGTCATTGAATCAGACGGCCGACGATGGAAAACGAGAGAACCCGCTCTTGTATACTTCCATAAACACTACTGGTTCAACATCGTCACGATGATTAGACAAAAAGGGACATCCTATTATTGTAACATGGCTTCGCCTTTTCTGATCGATGAAGAAGGAGCTAAATATATCGACTATGACCTTGATGTCAAAGTTTTTCCAGATGGTGAAAAACGTCTGCTGGATGTAGATGAATACGAAGAGCATAGCAAAAAATGGGACTATCCTGATGAAATCGATCTGATTTTAAAGGAGCACATCAAAATACTTGTTGAATGGATCAATGAGGGAAAAGGTCCTTTTTCAGAAGGCTATGTCGACTTGTGGTATGACCGGTACAAGCAGCTGACCGGCAAGAAATGATTGTGAGGAACAGTACAGTAGAAAGGCAATTAAGCCTTCTACTGTTTCCTTATGTTTAAGCTCATATAAGTATAGTTATCTTACATAAGAAAGGACAACTGAATATGAAAAAGAGTATAATTAGTATTCCGATTCTTCTGGTCGCTTGTGTTCTGACTATTTTCTTCGGGCAGCGCTACGCAGCCAATCAGAGAGAAGAAATGACCGAAGAGCAAGGGGAATCAATTCAGGAGGAACCTGTAGATGGAGAAGATGAGCCGGCAGAAGAACCAGTCGAGCCTTCTGCCAACTTAGAAGATTACGAAGGGCGACTGGACACATTGTCGCATGTCGATCGGATCGATTACCTGTCATTAATTAATGACGAGGTTTCCGTGGCATTTTTTGGAGACATTGACTTAAATGCAGAATGGATGCGTACAGTCACAGAAGCCATTGAATCAGCAGCAACAAATGGGGCTGATATTCTCGATTATACAGAAGCTGGTCTTGATTCCTACGAACTGTATATCAGACAGACCGCACAGCCTCTTGTTCAAGAGAATCCTGACATTATTCTATTCGGACTTCCGGCTCTTCCTGACAAAATTAGAGATATTGGCCTTGCTGAAACAGAACAGTATATGACCAGCATCTTGAACAGTTTTTCTGCTCTTGAAGAATCTGAACTGATCCTGCTGGAACCTTATCCTGTCGTACAGGAAATTGATCAGCTCAATTCACGCTCACTGGACTACCGGAGCTACCTGAACCGGATGAGAGAACTGGCTCAAGTCAGAAATCTCCCAGTCATTTCACTGCATTCGGAGTTCACAGAGAGAGCTCAGGAAAATGGTCTTGAGTCTTACTATAATCCTAACAATTTTTCACTGACTGCTGATGGTGAGCAGCTCGCTGCTGATATAGTGACTGATCAGTTAAATGAACCTGTCAGTCAGCCTTAAGGGGAATAACTTTGAGATAAATTCAATAAGCAACGAAAAGCCCATGAGGTGCAGAGCTAGTCCAGAGTAAACGGCATCATTTCTGCATCTCATGGGTCTTATTGCTTATTTAATGCAACGAATCAACGGTTGACACATTGTTTCTATGACTAGACTTGTATCTGCTTACCAGCTTATTAAGATGCTGGAGGTTTTCTTCATAAATCAGAACAACTGACATCAGATGAATGACCGTATTACTCTGTCCATAATCATTTTTAAGATATGACTCAAGGCTTGCTTCGTTAAAGAACGACTGCATAAAGGTGATCCGTAGATCTGACTTGTATGCGATGAAATTGACTTCCTGAGGTAAAACTCGGCCGTTCCATTTCAGGATGATCTGTTCATGAGCAGACATCAGTGTTTCAAGACGCTCTCTCAAGAGGACACGAAGCTCTTCTGGGAAATGATTGTAGACATTCTCTGACTGATGCAGAGTCTTGACCAGGTTATACGCTGCTTCTGTCGTCCGAATAAACTGACGGTAAACAACGAGAAGGCGGGTCAGTGACGTATCACCGTGCTTTCTCCAACGGCTCCATTCTGTGTCCTGTAGGAAGGTCAGATATTTTTTCATGTCACTGATGGACTCGTCAATCGAATTAAGATCAGATCTCATAAGAGAATACTGAACATTTTTCCTGAGGCTTACTCGTATGAAACGAGTAAGATCATCAGTCACCTGATTAGTCAGTTGGAACAATTTTTTTTCATAATTTGGCGGAAGGATAAAACGATTGATTATAAATGCAATCCCGACACCGATAAAGGTAGCAAGTACACGAATCGTCGCATTCGTATAGATATCTCCATCAGTCGACAGCATAATGATGATCAGGGTCATGGTAGACAGACCAATCACATTGTTCAGCTTCATTTGATGAAGGATGGCAATAAGTATAGCTGTTGCAAAGCTGATAATGACGATGGATGTTCCAAAAGCACTGGTCATGAGAACGGCAACGAAACCACCGATTGTATTGGCGACCAGACGATCCACTAGAGTCTGATACGATTTTTTTACTGACGGCTGCATGGAAGCAACCACGGAAATACCTGCAAGTGAGGCGCCTTCTTCAAAACCTAAAGTAAGTGGGATGAGTAAGGAAAGGAAGACGGCCAGGCTTGTCTTGAATGTTCTAGCTCCGATTTTCATATCGTTAATTTCACTCTTTCCAGTATGATTAGACTAAGTATACTACAAACACTAGAAAACTTTAATAAAAACCGAACATAACGCTGACATCTTGTTGCAAAATACGATTTAAAACTGTATCATTTGTTTAGACAGTAGGAAATATACCAAAAGGATGGATAATTAATGAGTTACCTGGTTGAACAATCCATTGAACGATTAAAATTCAATAATATCAGAATCACCCCGCAAAGACATGCCATATTAGAATATCTGATCGATCAGGATAATCATCCTACCGCTGATGAAATTTACAAGGCACTCGAAAGCCGTTTTCCGAGTATGAGTGTGGCCACTGTTTACAATAATCTGAGACTATTTACCGAACTCGGCCTGGTCAAGGAAATGATGTACGGAGACAATTCAAGCCGGTTCGACTTCGCTTCCACTGAACATTATCATGCGATTTGCTCTGAATGCGGAAAAATCGAAGATATTTATTACCCTGGTCTGGATGATGTCGAAGTAGTGGCAAGCAACCTGACTGGTTTTGCTGTCAATTCTCATCGTCTAGAAATTTACGGACTCTGCCCTGATTGCCAGAGTAAAAAATAGTAATCCTGATATGCATAGTTAAGGACTGGAGTCGTGCTAAACGTCTTCAGTCTTTTTTTATTCTGTTAATATAATTATTTATAGTACAATAAGGACATAAGTGAAAGACAGAATAGAGGGATATAAATGAACGATATCATGATTATTGCAAACCCTTCTGCAGGAAAAAAACGTGCAGAGGAACTTGCCGAAAAAGCCCTTGTTGCCCTTGGTGAGCAAAATAGAGAAGCACAGATCAGACTAACAGAGAAGAAGGAGGATATCTCTAAATTCGCAATAGATGCAGCCCGTAAGCACTACCGCTTAATTATTGTACTAGGTGGTGACGGCACAGTCTCTGAACTAGCAAATGGGTTGATCGATCAGGAGTATAAACCGTCTATCGGTATCATACCGGCCGGAACCGTAAATAATATAGCAAGAGGGCTGAATATATCGGTGGACCCTGACGAGGCTGTAAGGGATTTGACTGCCTGTCGTGAGCAGATAGCAGATGCAGGGAAAATCAACGGGCAGCTCTTTTTGAGTTCCATTTCTGCCGGATCCCTGCCCGAAACCGTCTGGGAAGTCAGTGATGAACAGAAAGAACGTTACGGTACAGCTGCATACTTTATTGAAGGAATCAGGACACTTAGAGAAGAAGAGTGCTATAACTTTAATATGGAAGTGGATGGTGTCAGTCACAATAAAAAACTCAGTCTGCTGCTGATAGGGGCATCGCATTCTGTAACGGGCATACCGAATTTCTTCAATGATGCTGAAGTGGATGACGGATATCTATACATGCTGGGCATAGAAGAGTCAACTATCAGAGAAAAACTTTCAATTTTTTCACAATTGCTGAGCAGGAAAACAACATTGAATGAGTCACAGGAAAAAGCGTTTGTACTGCCGTTCAAACAGGCGGAGATAAAAACTGACCATCCTGATGTACATGTAGCCATCGATGGTGAAAAAGGGCCGTCTTTTCCGGCACATGTAGAAGTCCAGCCCGGTTTTCTGACATTTCTCGTTCCTTCAGGAAAAAGTTGAGTCCGTTATGACTGAGACACATCAAAAGACTATGAAAAACGGTTCTGTTATTATGGAGGTCCTATTCTTTTCTGGAATAATCATGGTCGTCCGCGTGCACCTCAAAAATACGGAGATATGGAAGAATACCGTGATGAAACAGCAAAAACAATGGCAACCTTACTGTATCTTCAAAGAGGAATTCCAATCATTTATTACGGTGAAGAAATCGGGATGAATAATTCCTGGTTTGACGATCCGGGAAACGTGACGGATTCAGGTGTCAGAGAATTTTATAACTCGGCTAGGGAATATGGCTGGAGTCATGAAGAAGCGATGAAAAATATCAATCTAACTACTAGAGACGGTAGTCGAGGGATCATGCAGTGGACGGATGACAAATATGCTGACTTCACTGATGATGCTGATCCCTGGATAAAGTATAACCGGGAAAGTAATTATAATGTACGAGATCAGGAGAAAGACGAGAACAGCATTCTGCACTATTACAGAAAGCTGCTCGATCTGAAGAAGACCAATTTATTTAAAGATGGAGACTGGTCGCTGGACGATGAGACTAAAGAGAATCTGTATGTTTATGAACGAACTTACCAGGGTCAGAAAGGCCTTGTCTGCTGCAACTTCTCTTCAGAAACAGAAACGTATCAGATCAAGTCATCAGACTTTCCAGGAGAAATGGTCCTGTCGGTAGGAGAAGTTGATGTTACTGATACTGAAATTACTCTAGGTCCATATAGTTCATGCGTCTTGGTAAACTGATTAAATCAACTGTATAAGAAATAGTTGAATCCCCGGACGTGCTGTCACAGTGACGAATTCGGGGATTTATGTCTGTATAGTACTGAAGCAATTTTTCCGGTCATTAATCCGGTATTGCTTCTTTCTGTACAAATTGATATAATTATAGGAGAAGTAAGCGTATTTACTTCTTGTTACGAGTATCATCATTATATGATCAGCAAGATATTGTATTGACACTGTGGTAGACAGGTGTTATGATATAAGAGTTGCTGAACAAATTAACTATCCGCAATAGCTCAGTTGGTAGAGCGCACGACTGTTAATCGTGTTGTCGCAGGTTCGAGCCCTGCTTGCGGAGTTTTCTTATGGAGAATTGTCCGAGTGGCTGAAGGAGCACGCCTGGAAAGCGTGTATACGGTTTTTCCGTATCGAGGGTTCGAATCCCTCATTCTCCGTAGTTTTAATTTATCCACGGCCCCTTGGTCAAGCGGTTAAGACACCGCCCTTTCACGGCGGTAACACGGGTTCGAATCCCGTAGGGGTCATACATAAATAGGCGCTGTAGCTCAGTTGGTAGAGCAACGGATTGAAGCTCCGTGTGTCGGCAGTTCGACTCTGTCCAGCGCCATAGCATTTTGGAGGGATAGCGAAGTGGCCAAACGCGGCGGACTGTAAATCCGTTCCTTCGGGTTCGTAGGTTCAAATCCTACTCCCTCCATCGCTAGGGGTATAGTTTAATGGTAAAACTATGGTCTCCAAAACCATCGATGTGGGTTCGACTCCTGCTACCCCTGTTAGCGTGAATTTGCATGACATCTTACAACAATTATGCTATCCTTTTTATATGAATATGGCGACTGTGGCGAAGTGGTTAACGCACCGGGTTGTGGTCTCGGCATTCGTGGGTTCGATCCCCATCAGTCGCCCTTCAATGGGCTATAGCCAAGTGGTAAGGCAACGGGTTTTGGTCTCGTCATTCCTAGGTTCGAATCCTAGTAGCCCAGTTTTATATCAATCCTTGTACTGACTAAGTCATGCAAGTGCTGATCATATGGAACTCAATGCCGATGCATTGAGTTTTCTTTGTATATCACGTGCTTTTCCAGTTCGCGCGATTGACTGGGGTGCATAATCTAAACAGAAAAGGGTTTTTATCATGGGAAAGAAACATGGCATTTTTTTGCTGTCGATGGGAATCATCATTTTAGTGCTGTCTATTTATATTGTCTTTTTAGATCCGATTGTCGGTGGAGTAGGTCTTTTAATAGGAATCTGGAACATCTTTATAGGTATACGAACAATCAGAGGGAAATGGTTCTTTGGTTCACGATTCAATGATGAGGACGAGTAGAATAAGTAAGTAGGGCGTAATGACCTGTAAAAGGGTACACGCTCTTTTTTTGTGCGCTGATACGGGCATCAGCGTTGATCTTGAATCGATCGAAGTAGAAGGCGGTAAAATTCTAGGTAGATGCTCAGTATCAGATGACTATAACTTGAATTTCTAGGTAACGTCAGAACAAGAGAAGTCTGATGGTATTTTTATGCTGAGAGAGGGAAGTAAGGTATAACTAAAAGCAGTCTACTTATAGTTCAGTAAGGCAGTTAATTGGGGAGGTGTCGTTAGGTACCGTCTAGTTGCAGCTTATCATTCAAATTACATTAGAATCTACAATTAGGAGCCTTCTAGCTGTAGCTCTGTACTTAAATGAGACTTGTACTGAAGCTAGAAGCCGTCTAGTTAAAGCAAATGAGAAAAAGTTAGAATTGAGCTACAATTAGAAACCTTTTTAATGACAACTCTTAGAGTAAATAACAAAGCAAAGTATAACTAGACGCTACAAGTGATACTTTAGTCTTTATTACACAACCATATGGTAGCTTAAAACTATTAAATTAGAAATCACATTACTAAAAAAAGCATCCGACCTGTCAGAGTATAGTCTACTCAAGACAGGTCGGATGTTTTTTACATTATTAGTTTGTATTCAATCAGAAGTTGAAAATAGACGATTGATTATTCTTCAGAATCTTCCTCAGTTTCGTCTTCTTCAGGTTCTTCCTCAGGCTCTTCTTCCTCAGGCTCTTCTTCCTCAGGCTCCGGTTCAGTTCCTGGCGGTTCTTCTTCTGTTTCTTCTTCCTCCTGAGGTTCTTCAGGTTCTTCTTCGATATCTTCCTCAGGTTCCTCTTCAGGCTCTTCTTCTTCCTCTTCTTCATCGATTCGTTCAGGTATCGTGATGGAGACAGATGATTCTGGCCCAGTGTTTCCATATGCAGAAACAGAGAGGGTGATGGTCAATGAGCCGGAAGGGGGCTCGGTGATGACCGCTTCGGTGTCGCTTAGAGTAGTTGACTGACCGTCCACCGACAGATTATAAGTGACTGATTCATCTTCATTGTCTAAAGTGTACTCGTCCCAAGTGATAGTCAGTTCATCGGATTCCTCATCAAAATCAGCTGACAGACCAGTTGGAGCTGACAGTTCTTCACCATATGAGGTTGATATGTCAGAAGGTTCTGTGCCGGCCACAAAGAGTTCTGTGACGATACTATCAGAAGGGGTGTTAGGCCCTGGCAATTTAGCTGGATTCGATCCATCTTCAACATCAACGACGCTGACAGAAGAAGGGCGAGACCAGTCGCTGTTATCCATACCTTCAGAGACATACTCCATGATTATACGGTAAATTTGTCTGGGCAGTTGACGGGTGCCGTCATTCAGGCTTAAATAGCCGTCTCCAAAGCTGTCATATCCTGCCCAGACTGATAGGGAGTAATTAGTTGTATACCCGACGTACCAAGAATCTGGAACAGCGCCTGAAGGATAATTGTATTGGTCCAATTGATCTTGAGTAAAGTTAGTTGTACCCGTTTTACCTGCTTGAGGCAGATTGGAAATACCAACTGTATTGTAATTCGCAGAAACAACACCTTTAAGCACATCAGTAATCATATAAGCCGTATAGTCAGACATCGCCTGATTTGTTTCTGGAGTCAGATCGATTTCCTGTCCGTCTTGAGTAATCACTTTAGATACTGTGTACGGTTCAGTATAGTATCCTCCATTAGCAAAAGCTGCATAAGATCCAGCTAACTGCAGAGGAGTCATTTCCGCATTGATTGCATTTGATGGAACAATCGATCCTTCATCGGAAAAGTTTTCGATATCGATGCCCAAGTTAGTGACGAATTCTTCGACCTGATTCATTTCCAGATCTTCATTCATTATTTTTGCTGCTGGGATGTTTCTGGAGTCAACTAATGCGTCACGCAAGCTAATCTGACCTCTGAACTGTCGATCATGATTCCTTGGTGTCCAGTTGGTTCCAGGCACAGTATACTCTTCGTCAACGATTTGATGATAAGTCGAGTACTGTAAATGCTCGATAGCCGGTCCATACGTCGTTAGAGGTTTTATTGTCGATGCGACTTGTTTAACCTGTAGAGCGCGGTTAGCTTCTCTTTCTCCACCTTGGCTTCGTCCGCCACCGAGAGCTCTAACTTTACCTGTTTCAACATCTACTAAAGAAATAGCCGAGTGGAGTTGTTCATTTACGAAATCGACGTATTCATCTGTATTGAGAACATCAAACACTTTCTGCTGAGCATCGACATCAATATTTGTTTTAATTGTCAATCCTGCTGTGTGTGGGTTCAATTGAGTTTTTTCTTCAACTTCTGCAAGAACGGCAGTGATGTAGCTGTCAAAAACTAAGTTGTTCCGTTCATCCTGGGACCGTTCGATCAACCCTTCATCTATCGGTGTATCCATAGCTGCAGTTGCTTCTTCTTCAGTAATCATTCCTTCGCTGCGCATCACACTGATGACGACATTACGTCGGCGCTCTGCAAGGTCCGGATTGACGTATGGATTGAATCGGTTAGGGGCCTGAGCCATTCCTGCAAACAGGGCCGCTTCATGGATTTCAAGTTCACTGACGTGCTTACCAAAATATTCTTCAGCTGCGGTTGCAACGCCGTATACATTTCCTCCCATGTGAATTTTATTTAGATATAAGGACATGATCTGTTCTTTGGACAACTGACGTTCCAGCTGAACAGCCAGCCAAGCTTCCTGAGCTTTACGTCTCAGCGTCTGATCTTCACGTGCGGTTGAGAAGACAGAGAGTTTAACGAGCTGCTGAGTGATCGTGCTTCCGCCACCAGAAATCTGGCCACGATTTGTAACAAATCCTGTAGCTGCACGAGCGATACCAATAGGATCGACACCCCTATGACTGAAAAAACGCTGATCTTCAATTGCAGTTATTGCATTGATCATTACTTCTGGAAATTCGTCTGGATTTGCAAAGTTTCTACTTTCTGCTCCTAATGTATAGAAGACTTCCCCGTTCATATCCACCAGTTCAGAAGAAAAACTTCCTAAAAGGTCATCTTTAGTCATTTCAGGGGCGCTGGCTGCATAGTAGATGAATAAGGATCCACCTGCAACGACAGCAAGCATCATCAGTGCAAACAGTGTCAGAAAGGCACGTTTGATCCATTTTCCAGCGCCACCTTTTTTCTTGGGCTGATTAGAATTCTTCTTGTTTTTCTTGTAATTTTTTCTTGTAACTTGATCGTTCTGGGACATATTACGCTCCTTCTCTTCCATTAAATTAGCTAACCTGGAAGACAGCATTATTCTTTGTTTATATCAAAAAAAACATTACACTAATTTATCTGGCCCGTCAATAGAGCGGTTTTTTTCTTAAACTGTTCTTAAAGATCTCTGTTCACAATTAACTGATCTACTATAGTAAGGTAGGGGAGGCGAGGAGCTAAAGAATAGGGAAGTTCATAACCATCCTTTTCAAAGACGGAATAAGGAATAGATTTCTTCCCCTTCTCTTCAAACTGCTGGTCCCACCATTTTTTTAAGACGGAAAAGTCCAGAACAAAAACTTTATCAAGGGTACTGAAACGGACCACTATGAAACAAATCCCACCTTGATCGACGCAGGCTTCCATGTGAGACAGCTGATGGTCATGGAAGTTTTTAAGAGGAAAAGATGTTTTGTTTCTAGTTTCCTTCGCTTCAAAGTCAATGTAGTAGCCATTATAGATGCCGTTGTAGTCTGTAGTAGAAGCCTTTTTATAATATGCTTCAGTAATTTTAGCCGCACTTCGACTCGGATAGTCGACATTCACAATTTGAATTGGAATCGGTTTTTTATGAATCACGGCAATTTTTCTTAGGAGATAGTAGTCGTTCGTCTGGTTCAGATCTTCTTCGAGAGTCATTCCTCGATTACTGTACCCCGTTTTTTTCTTCTTCGGTTGATTTTTTTTAGTCTTTTTGTCATCATTAATAAGATAAGGTTGACCATTAGGGTAACGAATAGTCATTTATTTTCACACCTTTAATTCAGGATACTATCAGTTTACCAAACAATTGTTTCTAAATATAGAATGGGAGGAGAAGTTTATCAAAAATTTATATGTCAGCGGGTATCGCTCATATGAGGTCTCAGTATTTGCTGAAGATGACCCAAAGCTGCATTATATCAAGCTGTATTTTGAGAAAAGACTGATTGACTATATTCATGAAGGGCTTGAGTGGGTGATTATTTCTGGAAATATAGGTACGGAGCTTTGGATGGGCGAGGTCGTTCAGAAAGTAAAGTCGGACTACCCCGACTTGAAGCTAGCTGTTCTGCTCCCATTCACTAATTTTCAGAGCAACTGGAATGAAAAAAATCAGGGTCTTTTTAATACAATCGTAGAAAAGGCAGATTATCTGAATTATACATCAAACTCTGATTACCAGAATCCAGGCCAGCTGAAAAATAATCAGGAGTTCATTATAAGAAATACTGATGGCTGCCTGCTCTTTTACGATACGGAGCATGAAGGTAAGGTCAAGTTTTTCTATGAAGCAGCTAAGAGATTTCAGGAAACAAGTACGTATGAAGTGGACCTGATATCATTTGATGAACTGCAGTGGTTCATCACTGATCTTGAAGAGGACCAGTTTGACTAAGGCCTTGGATAAAAATTGGGACAAACTCAACATAGAAATTTAATCTGCCTGCCCGCGCAGCTGCAGAAGAGTATAGCATCATACATCTGTTTTTCTTTTTATTCATAAATCAGCATAACCTTTCTTCAAGTAATTGGATATGATGATTGATACATCAAGATTGAGATAAGTCAGACATATTTTAGAACTATGTCATAATTAAGATGTGGGTATCTTCACTTTTATAGTAGAGTTTGTTATAATAGGTGTTGTAGTATAAAGTATAGCATAATCCAGTAAACGAGTTTAAACCAACATAAATGAATCGATAATAGATGAGGTGTAGGAATGGATAGGGAATTGACTCAAAAAGAGATCCTTGAAAAAGATTTTAAAACTAAAGTGCGTGGATACGATCCAACCGGTGTAGATGAATTTCTTGATGTAGTCATTAGAGATTATGAATCATTTCAGAATGAAATCGATAAGCTGAAAGCTGAAAATAATCGTCTGCTTGATAAGCTGGATGATCAGTCGAAACAGATGAGCACTCAAAATCAGAGCCAGAATCAGTCCGGTTCTAATGTCACAAACTTTGATATTCTAAAACGTTTATCAAATCTTGAGCGTCACGTTTTCGGTTCAAAACTGGACAATCAGTAAATAACATTTGAATAGTGTACATCACGGATAATCGCACAGCTATTTATTAAGCTGTGAGGAAAGTCCATGCTCACACAGGCTGCGATGCCTGTAGTGTTCGTGCGCAGCGAAACAATAAGCTGCGGCTCTCAAGTGATTGAGATGACGGCAGGAAAAAGAGCTAAGGGGAGACCTATGCTTGAGTACCCTTGAAAGTGCCACAGTGACGAAGCAGACGGGGAAACGCGTCTGGTGGAACGCGGTAAACCCCTCGAGTGAGCAACCCAAACATATGGTAGGGGCACTTTTCTCCTGGAATTGAACAGAGAGAAGAGGCCGGGCTTATTGCCCGTGCAGACAGATGGTTATCTCTGAGTGGACTTCACCGTCCATTCTAGACAGAACATGGCTTACAGTGATGTACATAGTGACTGAAATCCTCTCTTTTTAGGGAGGATTTTCTTTACGTCAATTGAAAAATCATTCATACTATAAGAAAAAGAGAGGTGTCGGATAAATGACGTATCAATTGCTGGCAACAGCGGCAAGCGGAATAGAAGCGCTTGTTGGAAACGAACTGAAAGACATGGGATACAACGTTGAAGTGGAGAACGGTCGTGCTCGCTTTGAAGGTGATAAAGAAGACATAGCGAAAGCTAACTTGTGGCTCCGTACAGCTGACCGCGTGAAAATCATCGTAGGCGAATTTGAGGCTAAAACATTTGATGATCTATATGAGCAGACGAAAGCCCTGCCTTGGGATGATTACCTGGCTATGGACTCAGCTTTTCCTGTCAGCGGAAAATCTATTAAATCGACATTGTACAGTGTGCCTGATGTTCAGCGTATTGTAAACAAAGCGATTGCTGACAAAATCAAGGCTGTCTACCATCGTCGTGGAATGCTTCCAGAAACTGGAGCTAAGTTCCCAATCGAAGTCGCTATCCGTAAAGATAAAGTCCTTTTAACAATCGATACTACTGGACCGAGTCTGTTCAAACGCGGCTACCGTATTGATAAAGGTGGCGCACCCCTAAAAGAAAATATGGCTGCAGCTTTGGTTATGCTGACAACTTGGCGAAAGGACCGTCCTTTTGTCGATCCGACGTGCGGTTCCGGGACTATTCCGATTGAAGCAGCTCTGATCGGTCATAACATTGCTCCAGGCTTCAACCGCAGCTTCCTGTGTGAAGACTGGCACTGGATGCCAAAAGAGTTGTGGCAGAAAGTCCGCATGGATGCAGAAGAGCAGGCTGACTATGATATTGAACTGGATATTTTAGGAACAGATATCGACGGACGTATGATTGAAATCGCCAAAGCCAATGCTCTGGAAGCAGGCTTGTCTCATAGCGTAGAATTCAAACAGCTTCAAGTAGCAGACTTTAAGACAGACAAGGAATTCGGCATCATTGTCTCCAACCCGCCATATGGGGAACGACTAGGGGACCCTGAACAGGCTTATCAGATCTACCGTGATATGGGCCAGGCCTTCAGACCACTGACTACTTGGAGTAAGTATATCATAACCAGCGATTTGGACTTTGAAGAGCACTACGGTCAAAAAGCAACCAAGAAACGTAAACTGTACAACGGATACCTTAGAACGGATTATTTCCAGTACTGGGGTAAGCGTAAATAAGTAACAGGAAACAAAAACGATCAAACTCATTAACTACCAGGATGTTAGACTGGTGGATGATGGGTTTTTTCGTATTTATACTAGAAGTCATCTTTATAAAAAGATATACTGCTGTCATAGAGAATTCATTGTTGAGGAGGGCAAGAATGGTTGAAGGATTGAGTCACAGTACATTGGTCGTCACAGATCTTGACAGAACAGCCCAGCTGTTTTCTGATATATTTGAAGCTGAAGAAGTTTATGACAGTGGAGCAAAGAAGCATTCGTTTTTCAAGGAGAAATCCTTTCTTATTGCAGGCGTCTGGGTTGCTATAATGGAAAGCGAAGATATAAAAAATGAAACGTATCATCACGTCGCATTCAAACTATCAGATTCTGATTATGAAGCTTATAAAGAAAAACTTGAGATTAGCGATATCCGAATGAGAGAGTCCAGGCCGAGAATAGAGTGTGAAGGGCGTTCGCTTTATTTTTACGACTATGATAACAATTTGTTCGAACTGCATACTGGAACGCTTGAAGAACGCCTTGATAGTTATAACTAAGATGTAGGTCGATTTCTTACTTTTATATGCTCAGAAATCCTAGTGAAGATACGTAAATGTTTTGAGAGGATGGATCATAATGGAAAAGACTTTAGTCATTATAAAACCAGATGCCGTGGAAAGAAATCTGATTGGACAGATAATAGATACATATGAAAGAAACAATTTGAAGGTCATCCAGATGAACATGCTTAAACCTACTTTAGAGCAAGTTCAGAAACATTATTCTGAGCATCAGGGGAAGTTTTTTTTCGACAGGCTAGTTGAGTATCTGACGAGCGGTGATATTGTTGTCCTGTTATTGGAAGGAAAAGGAGCTATCGAGCGTGTCAGAAAATTAAATGGAAAAACTAATCCGGAAGAAGCAGAAGAAGGGACATTAAGAAAACGATTTGGCATTGACCACACGAGAAATTCGGTTCATGCGTCAGATTCTGAAGAAAAAGTGGCATATGAATCTGCAATCTGGCTTGCTAAATCATAAATAAGAGCGAAATTAAAAAATAGAGCGCAGAAGGATAAGGCCTTCCGGGCTCTATTTTTGTATGCTGAAAGTGTGGAATACAAGTTTCCTCACATAAGATCTTTCTTTCTCGGACTGAGAATCAGAAAGAGAAAACTATGTATAAAGAATAAGATGAGCCATAGAATCCCTATCCATATAGCCTCGATAACAAGCGGAATAATAAAAAATGGCATGGTCAGAAGGATGATCATTGAAACAAATAGGTGCAAAATCACTTTTCTTTCATGTCTGTCCCGTCCTTTCTATAGTTAAAAATGATGATTGGAAATAATTACTATAAGATAACCGCTCCAATAATTCCGAAGATAATGATCGGAATATCAAAGTGGGTGAATGTTGCCACGCAGGTGTCCCAAATGTGATCGTGCTGGCCATCTACATTCAGACCGGCTGTTGGTCCAAGCGTACTGTCTGAAGCTGGAGAACCGGCGTCACCAAGAGCTGCACCTGAACCGATCAGAAGAATCGTCGCAGCGGGACTGAAACCTAACTCTAAAGCTAAAGGAACATAGATTGCAGCGATGATTGGAACCGTACCAAATGAAGTTCCGATACCCATTGTAATGAACAGGCCTAAAATGGTCATACCTGTAGCGGCAAGAAGCTGGTTGTCACCTATAATCCCTGTAACTGATCCAACTAACGTTTCAACGCCGCCTGTCGCACGGATGACATCTCCGTATCCAGAAGCAACCAGCATAACGAAGGCAATGAAGCCCATCATGCCGATCCCATCTTTAACCATTCCATCCAGGTTAGTCCATTTGATCGCTCCGCCGACAACCATGATTGCCAGCCCGACGATAGCACCTAGGACTAGTGATCCAACAGCGAGTTGAACAACTAGGGCAGAGATTGCACCAATAAGGGCAAAGATGTGTGTCCGATTAAGTTTGACTTCTTCCTCTAACTCATCCCGGTCCTTATAACCAAACTTGTTGCCGGAGTGTTCATCGTACTCACGAGGTTTACGGTAAGTAATAAGAACGGCAATCAGTAAGCCAACGAGCATAGCTAGCCCAGGAATCCATAGAATCTGCCAGATGGAAATATCGCTGACGTCCATTCCACTCTGAGCCATCTCGTCGCGAATGATGTTGTGGAAAATCAGTCCGTAACCTACAGGAATCGTAATGTAAGCTGATTTCAAACCAAAGGTCAGTGCAGTCGCGACAGCTCGTCTATCTATTTTCAGTTTATTGAAAACTGAAATAAGCGGGGGAATAAGAATCGGGATAAACGCGATGTGGACCGGAATCAGATTCTGAGAGAACATACTGATAAACGCAATAATGAATACAAGTGTGCGTCCAGTTCCTCTAATACTTTTCGACAATCGTTGGGTCACGATTTTTGCTGCACCAGTCTGATGAATGGCTGCAGCTAAGGCACCAAGTAATATGTAGTTCAGTGCAGTCTCTGCATTTCCACCCATACCACCTATCAATGTTTCCAGCGTTTCGATAAGAGGCATTCCTGAAACCAGGCCAGCCACGATTGCCGCAACAATAAGCGCGAGTAGTACGTTCAGCTTGAATAAAGATAATCCAACCATCACGAGTACTGAAATTAAAACAGGGTTAGTTAACACGTTCTCACTCCTATAATTATAATCATGCCAATTTAGCTTAACTAAAATAATACCATAGGTTTGCTTTAAGTAGTAAATGTTTTAGTTAGATGTATTATTTAAGTGAACCAATTTCATAACTAACTTTTTAAAAAAGGAAACACTCGTCTAATTTCAAAATGACTATTTTTTA
>NZ_BAAADA010000041.1:0-1944 GCF_039522005.1 Alkalibacterium indicireducens | reverse complement strand
AGCCTACCCCTATCCGATTCCTCTGTCTGTATGAAGTCTGTGCAGATAAGAATGGAGTTCGTAGGAAGCCCTCACTTCAAAATCCAAAGGATTTAAGTGGTGGGTAGTTCACCAAGAGGAATTGCAGATCTCAGCTATAAAACCTGCCGCAAGCAGAATGCGACTGAAGAGAATCTGCTTAGTCTTATCGAACACAACCTGACCACCCTTGAAGCAATGATTGATTATAATAATCAAAATGATATCCGACTGTTCAGGATGAGCTCAGATATCATTCCATTCGGCTCTGATTTTTCCGTTAACGACCTCGACTGGTCACAACTCTTTAAGGAACAGTTTGAGCGGATCGGTGAAAAAGTGAAAGATTACGGTTTAAGAGTATCCATGTGTCCTGGACAGTATACTGTATTAAATTCAAAAAATGAGGATGTGGTGAACAGGGCAATAGATGATTTGACATACCATACCCTGTTCATCGACAGCCTGAATGTAGATGCCTCTGCTATTTGCTTGGGCATATATAGGAATCATAATTGAAAACGAAAATCAGCTGTTCTTACTGACGATTATTTCGGGAGTGGGAGTTGTATTCCATCTTCTTGCTTCAGCGATCGTAGGCTTTGATAATATGAGAAGCAGAGCAGAAAGGTAAGTAGACTGGACTTTAAATCAGCAGCAGGAAGCAATACCCTGTAATCAGCTGATTTAAAGTCTATTTTTATTGGCAGATTATAGATTTGAATCGTCAGATACAATATGCGACTTGAAAGGTTCTTAAAGCTTTTCATTAGAGATTCGAGAATTGCTCATTCAGCCGAATAAAAAAATGTTATAATGAGTCAGTTATTACCTGAAAGGGATGAAGCATAATGACCCAATTGACAAAAAAACTTCCCGGACTCTTGCTGGCGACAGGGATAGCCGTAATAGCTGTTCTGATCGAAACTATACTTCCGGGGCATTTTATCGGTTCAGCGGTTTTAGCCATGTTCATTGGCATAGGATTCCGTGCACTGTACTACAAACCTGAACTATTGAATGAAGGTGTTCAATTCACCTCAAAAAAAGTACTTAAATTTGCTATTATATTATTAGGATCTTCCTTGAACATGTCCATCATTCTTCAAGTGGGCAGCCGTACATTGATCGTTCTGTTATTTACCTTACTGACAGCTTTCGGAGGAGGGTATTTACTGGGCAGACTGTTCAAGATCAACTGGAAGCTGAGCAACATGATTGCTGCGGGAACGGCAATTTGTGGAGGATCAGCCATTGCAGCGATGGCACCTGTTATTGAAGCGGATGATGGCGATGTCTCATATGCTATTTCTTCTACATTTATCTTTGACATGGTAATGGTCATTCTGTACCCTATCATTGGACAGCTCCTGTCTTTAAGCGATCAGTTCTTCGGCTTCTGGTCCGGGACATCCATCAATGACACCTCAAGTGTTGTTGCAGCAAGTTTTGCTTTCTCAGAAGCAGCTGGAGAAATTGCGACCATGGTCAAACTGACCCGGACACTGGCTATCATACCGACCGTAATTATTTTTTCTGCTATCTATTTCAGACAGAAACTGAAGCAGCCCAATCAGTGGAATTAGAAAGTGTCATTGCAGAAGCTATTCCCATGGTTCATCGCATGTTTTGTACTTTTCGCAGGACTGAATACAATTGGACTGATACCAGTAGAGCTAAGTGGTGCAATGCGACAAGCCAGCCGATTTTTAATGGTCATTGCTCTGGCAGCAATCGGTTTGAAAACGAATGTAAGGCAGTTTGCCCGAACAGGATGGAAGCCATTTGTCCATGCAATTATCCTGTCCAGTCTCGTAGTCGTTGTATCTTTTGCAGTCGTAGCCATAGTCTTATAGAGTGAACTAGGAAACTCCAAGGAATAATTGGGGGAAATAGCTCTTAAATGAGCATACAATTGATTGGTTT
>NZ_BAAADA010000040.1:0-10589 GCF_039522005.1 Alkalibacterium indicireducens | reverse complement strand
CCGATTGGTATAGTCAGTGGGCCTTCACCACCTTTAATTTTTAGTTTTCATAAAAAATTTGACAGTTCCCTCATGCATTATTATGTGAGATATCTTCTGTAATTTCTTCTCGAGAATACTATATTTACTTATCTCATTTCAATCAGCGTACTTGCTAATTTTATTTCACACTCTTATTTCAGCTAAAACACCTCTATAATTACTGTTTTACACTCCTTCAGCACTCTTATTACTTCAACCTTACCCTTATACTATACCTCCCAAAATTTTTCACTTATCAGAAATTTCATTCATATCCAGTTATCTTTCCATACTTTTATTCTACATTATTGTCTATTTACTTTATAGAACATGTCCCTGTAGATTAAATTCGATGATTTCTAAAGGCGGTGTTTTTATTGCATACAGCTATTTAGTTACATTTTACTTCAAATACTTATAAAAATTCTAAGCTATCGACAATAAAAAATAGACACTACTTGCATGATATCGATCTAAATATTTAAATTTTAGTCGGTCATGAGTTCAATCCAGTTAAAGGAGGAATTAAAATGGATGAAGAAATGAGCCTATTGGAACTGATAGGCATAGTTAAAAAACGTTTAGGGCTAATCATGTTAGGGATTTTGACAGGCATGTTATTATTAGCGGGTTACAGCTTTTACGTGTCTACACCACAATACAGCTCAACGACTCAGCTTGTCGTTAATCGCTCTCAAGATACAGAAGTCATTCAAAGAACAGATATTGAAACAAATGTGCAATTAATCAATACCTATAAAGATTTGCTGATGAGCCCGGCTATACTGGATGAGGTGACAGAAGAGCTTAACTTGCCAATTACCAGTCAGCAGTTATTAAATCAGTTAAATGTTACCAGTGAAAATAATTCCCAAGTATTTTCAATTCAGATCATCAACCCAAACCCGAATAATGCAGCAATTATTGCAAATAAAACAGCAGAGATTTTTCAGGAAAAGCTTGAAGATATCATGAGTTTGGATAACGTCACAATTTTTTCTCAAGCTAGTGTTAATCCAAATCCCGTGAGTCCAAATCACACGCTTAATTTATTAATTGGTTTCGTATTAGGAGGCGTTTTAGCCACGTCATTGGCTATATTCATTGAATTCAAAGATACTACTGTTAAAGATGAAAGTTTCATTACTGAACACTTGGGTTTAATCAACCTAGGCTGTGTTTCTGAAATGTTACCAGAAAAAATCTCAGATAAAAACCAGCAAGTTGTTCCAGAGCGATTACCGGATTCAGTCAGCGCACGTACAAAAGTTTAAGCTTTTGAATGGAGGAATACTAACATGCTTACCAAATCAAATAAAACTCTAAAAGAGTCTGATGCTCCAAGACTGATAGTAAGTGAAGAACCTAAATCTGTAATATCTGAACAATTTAGGACCATTCGAATGAACCTTAAATTTTCATTAGTAGATAAAGAACTGCGGACCTTAGTTGTAACTTCTGCTACACCTTCTTCAGGGAAGTCCACCATCAGTGTTAATTTGGCTGCTACCATTGCTTCGGAAGATAAGAAAGTATTGATAGTTGATGCTGACCTTAGAAAACCTAAAGTTCACAAAATATTTAAGGTTAGAAATCATTCCGGCTTAACATCCTTGCTTACAAATAGACACGCCAAATTGGAGAGCATGGTACACCAGACATCTATTAAAGGTTTATCCTTTATGACCAGTGGGGCAATTCCACCTAATCCGGCTGAATTACTCGGATCCAATCGAATGGCGGAGCTGCTGGATGAAATGAAATCTTCTTACGACTTAATAATATTTGACACACCTCCTGTGTTAGCAGTAACTGATTCTCGAGTGCTAGCTTCAGAAACTGATGGAGTCATCCTTGTTATCCCCAAAGGACAAGTAAAAGCAGATGAGGTAATCAGTGCTAAAGAAGCTCTTGAAACGGTTAAGTCTAATATCCTGGGAGCCGTTATGAACCGGGTTGATCCATCAAATGATCGCTATAATTACTATTATGCCAGCGAAGAATAAATCACTAAGTACGGCCTTCATTCAAATAAGAATAACCTGATTGCTGCCTTGAGATAGGAGGAGACCAGTGAATCAATTGAAGTTGCAAAAGAAAATCATAATTCCCAACCTGCTGCTTGCTGGTGCGCTTTTCTTATATGTTCTTACTTTTTACAACAACCTCTCTACCATGTCCGTTACTATCTATTTTACCTTTTTCATCAATTTTACTATTGTTATCACTGGTATTCTAAAAAGCGAGCTGGCAATTTCAATAAACAAAATAAATTGGTACTTTTTTTTAATCTTCTTGATTATCATACCCTTTTATCAGTTAAATTCAGGTTATGCTCCTCGCAGCTTATTTTTAACTGAATATGAAATTGTCTTTACTAATGTACTCATTATGATATGGTGCGTGGGATATTATGCTAGTTATAATCTCAAGAGTAAACGATACACTTTGAAGGGTAATAAAAGTCTTCCGATTCCAAAAAGTAAAGGCTTCTATCTGACTTTATTTTTCTCATCGCTTGTTTCATTTGTCTTTGCTGTAGGAATAAGTGGATTGGAAAATTTATTCATAAGAGATGCTTTGGAATTCAGTGAAAATACTTTTGGGATCCTAATCTTTTTCCTCACCCGATCAACTCCTGCGCTTAGTTTAGCTATATTCTTATGGGCTAAGAAAAAGAAAATAAAAGTATTACCAACTTATCAAACCAATTTAATTATCCTTATACTATTAATCATAACAATTATACTCAATAACCCGATTACTCTATCTCGTTTTCTCATAGGCGCTGTTTATTTAGGTCTCCTAATCAGCGCCTACGACATGTCAGTATTCAAAGGAAAACGATTTGATATATTGCTGATTTTTTCAATAGTCATTATTTTCCCTTTAATGTATGCCTTTAAATTTTATACACTCGAACAGATTCTTTCTCGAAGTGTCAGCTTAGAAATCAATAATTACAACTCGTTGGACTTTGATGCTTATCAGATGATAGGCAGAACCATTCGTTATGTCGAAGTTGTTGGTTATCAATATGGGAGTCAGCTGCGGAGTGTATTGCTGTTCTTTATGCCGAGAGATATTTGGGATGTAAAAGGCCTACCGTCAGGAGAGCTAGTGGCAACCTTTCAGAATGTATCCTTTACAAATTTATCTTCTCCAATCGTTGCAGAAGGCTTTATTGACTTTGGAATCATCGGCGTACTGCTTTACTCTTTGATATTTGGGAAAATAGCAAAGTTTATTGATTATAGGACACATACGTGCAGCAAGGATTCACAAAATATTTATTTTATTGAAATTGTATTTTCCTTTATACTTGGCTTTTTTGTTTTCATCTACAGAGGAGCATTACAGCCTTCATTTCTGGGACTGATGGGTTTTCTCCTCTTTCTAATGATGTTACATGCAGGAACAAAGCTCAGTGAATCCATTAAGAATAACAAGAAAAAACGTTAACCCAAAGCGACAAATGATACAACTAGTAGAAGGGAGATGATTCAAATGACTGTTAATTCAACGGATCCACCCTTAAGGATTGCTCATGTTCTAGGAAAGATGCATGGTGGAGGGGTGGAGGCGATGGTGATGAACTATTATCGCCATATCAACAAATCAAAAATCCAATTTGATTTCTTTGTTGATAAAGATTCCAGTATTGTCCCATATCAGGAAATTGAATCTCTTGGTGGCAGAGTCTTTGTAATCGCTCCTTATCAAAACGTTATTCAGTATAGGAAAGAACTGACCACTATTTTCTTGGAAAACAATTATAAGGTGGTACACTCCCATATTAACTCCTTAAGTCCATTTCCTCTCAGTGCTGCCAAAAAAGTCGGTATTCCAATAAGAATTGCTCACAGCCATAGCACCTCAGCACCAGGAGAAACAACAAAAAATATCGTGAAAAACACCCTCAGACCTTTCTCCAAAGTTTATCCCTCACATTATTTCTCATGCACCAATACAGCAGGCGAATGGTTATTTGGTAAAAATATTGTAAAAACAAAGCAGCTACAAGTCATTAATAATGCTATTGATGTAAACAAATTTGCATTCAATAAAGATGATAGAGAAAGTCTAAGAGTATCCTTAGGTCTTGTCGACAAATTGGTAATAGGGCATACGGGTCGGCTATGTTTTCAGAAAAATCAGGCATTTCTTATTAGAGTTCTTCATAGTTTTCTGAAGTATGAGCCCGATACAATACTGTTGTTAGTGGGAGATGGCCAGGACTTAAACAAACTGACAAACTTGGCAGAGCGATTAGGAATCAGAGAATCCGTTCTTTTTTTAGGGAATAGAGCTGATGTCCACCGATATTATAGCGCTATGGATGTCTTCGCTTTCCCTTCAAAATATGAAGGCTTTGGCATCTCAGCAATCGAAGCTCAAGCATCGGGACTGCCTGTTATCCTATCTAAGACTGTTCCTAAAGAAGCCTGCTTGAGTGATCAATGTGCTATCCTTCCTTTAAAAGAAGGAGAAGACAATTGGACAAAGAAAATTCTGGAGTTAAAAGAAAAAAGGGACAGACAATTAAACGGTGATTTTACAGATTACAGCATTGACATTATTGCAGACAATCTGGAATCCCTCTATCTGTCTCTTGTTACAGAGAGTGAGCGTGGATAAGATGAAAAAAATTGGAGTTTTTACCGATAGGTGGTTATCAGGTGGCATAGAATCTTACTTGGTGTCCAATTTTGAAAAGATGGATTTAGATGATATTCTGGTGAGTATTATTACTACTCGAAAACTCAGTCAATTGTATGATTCAAGACTTGAAAATATTGGCATTCCTATTATCGAATTATTCTCGGAAGGTAAGGATTCAGAAATTACTCGAACGGTTAAAAGTCTGAAAGTATTTGAAGAAGTCCTTAAGGCTGAGAAATTTGACGTCTTACACCTGAATATCTATAACGGAGTCTCCCTAGTCTATTCCAAACTGGCCAGAGACTGTGGCGTGAAAAAAATAATTGCTCATTCTCATAATTCGGCTCTTGGTCAAGTTAGATTAAGAGCAGCAAAGCAGTTATCGCATATTGTCGGAAAGCTGGCCTTTCAAAGGTTCGCTACAGACTACTGGGCATGCTCTGATCTGGCGGGAAAATGGTTGTTTACGAAAAGAGCGCACAGCAAAGTGTTGCTTCTGAATAACGGTATAGATACAGACTACTTTCGGTTTGATTCAGTAAAAAGGACTTCTTTTAGGCAGGACTACAATTTGTCCGAAAATGACTTTGTATTAGGTAATATTGGACGATTAAATAATCAGAAAAATCAAATATTCTTACTGGAAGTTGCTCGAGAACTCAATCAGAAAAACGTATCTTTCACACTACTCATAGCTGGAGACGGAGAGCTGCTGTCCAATTTGAAAGATAGAATAATAGATTACAGGCTCTCAGAAAAAGTAAAGCTGATAGGGACCATAGGAGACACGGCCAGCTTTTACTCGGGAATCGACATCTTTCTTTTGCCCTCATTATTTGAAGGAAACCCTATAGTGGGTATAGAGGCTCAGTGTTCAGGAGCTAAATGTCTATTGTCAGATTCAATTACCAGACAAGCCAAAGTTAACGAAATGACAGAATTTCTCAGTATTCATAGAGTATCTGATTGGGTGAATTTTATCGAAGAGAATAAGGCGAGTAGTCAAGCAAGTAGATTAAAGTCCTATCACACTGTCAAAGACAATGATTTTGATATTGTTGACACTTCAATACACTTAAAAACTAATTTACTTAAATGATTCTACTAGGGACGCATTAAATGAAAGAAAACTTTATGAACAAAGTGAATGAAAAAGAGGGATTATCATGCAGGGCAACTCACGTACAAATATGGTTGTAAAAAACATTGCCATTGGTTTATCCGGACAGATGCTTATGAAAATTTTAGCATTCGTTTCCCGAACAATTTTTATACAAATGCTTGGAGTGGTCTACCTAGGTGTGAATGGGTTATTTACAAACATATTATCCATTCTGTCGCTCGCTGAACTGGGGATAGGGACAGCTATTGTATATAGCTTATATGAACCATTAGCAAAGAAAAACGAGTCACTGGTTGAATCTCTCGTAGCATTATATTCTAAAGCTTACTTTATAATAGGCTCAATTATTTTTGTATTAGGTTTAATGGTCGCTCCTTTTATAGATTTATTCATCAGAGACCAGCCTAATATTCAGGATTTGACCTTGATTTACCTACTGTATTTGATAAGTACAACTTCTAGTTACTTCTTCGCTTACAAACGTGCATTATTTACTGCCGATCAGAAAAATTATGTTAATTTAATTTACGACAATATATTTGGTGTCATTACAGTCTTTATTCAGATGGGTGTTCTACTGACGACTGGGAATTTCGTACTGTATCTTGTTATTAAAATAGTATTCACGCTTATAGCTAATATAATGATTTCCTTTAAAGCAGATAAAGCTTACCCTTATATAAAAAATAAAACTAAAATGCCTATTCCAAAAATTAAAGTAAGAGAAATTAAAAAAAATGTCTACTCAATGTTTATGATGAGTATTGGTACAGTAGTGGTAAACGGCACAGATAATCTGGTCATTTCATCATTTATCGGTCTGGTCTGGGTAGGCTTGTATTCAAATTATATAATGATTGTTGCAGTATTGGAGGCACTGATTACTCAAATATTTAATCCCATAACTGCGAGCGTAGGTAATTTAGTCAGTCTGGAGAGCAAAGAGAAATCCCTAGAAGTTTTCAACAAAATAAATTATTTGAATTTTGTGATTTATAGTGTTGTTTGCATCAATTTATTTATATTCTTAAATCCTTTTATTAGCTTATGGATTGGACAGGAGTACATTTTATCAACGCCTATAGTACTAGTATTCGTTTTAAATATTTATTTAATGGGGATGAGAAGAACTCTTTCAGTTTACACTAGAGCATTAGGATTATTCTATCATTTTCGCTATATAGCTTTTATGGATGCCGGAATAAATTTAGTCGTTTCCCTCCTGCTGGTTACTCGATTAGGAATAATAGGTGTCTTGTTAGGAACTACGACTGCAACTATACTAACCTATCTTTTCTATGAACCTCATATTTTATTTAAACATTATTTCAAAGAAACCATCTTAATATACATCAGAAAATACTGTTACTATTTTCTAATAACTGCTTTGTCCGGATTCCTGCTTTATAATGTCACTTTACAGCTCGGCATTTCTAATTGGATCGAACTCTTTTTGAACCTTATAGTCGCAAATATATTTATGGCATTTCTTCTAGTCGTCTTTTCTATTAAAGCCGCTGAATTTAATTATTTCAGAGCAATGATTTTCAGAATATTAGGAAGTAAATATAGTCTGAGAAAATTGTAAATATTATTTCACCCCTACTTTAAGTTGTACACTCCAAAATCTGTATTATCATCCTCAAAACTACTCCAACCCTCACCAATTAAATTCATTAATCATTACTCACAATTTATTTATACATCAATTTCTATGTCTCTCATTATTGTTCATGTAATTACTACGACTAAATGTTTATAGACGTTTATCAATAAATATACGAACCATTAGGAGGGCGTATCATGTTTATCTATCGAATCAATAAAGTTGCACAAGCTTTGCCCATTGATAAAAGACAAACTGTTCTATTCCAGCTAATTAAACGAACAATTGATGTGTTTTTTTCACTACTCGCATTAATTATATTGTTGCCCATATTACTTCTCATTACAGCCTGCATAAAATTAACTGACTTCTCAAGCTCAGTCATTTTCGTGCAAGAAAGAATTGGAATCGATGGGAAAAAATTCAATATGTATAAATTCCGCTCGATGTGTCCGGATGCAGAAGATAAGCTTCAGTTGCTTCTAGACAAAAACGAAGCAGATGGGGCAATGTTTAAAATCAAGGAAGATCCAAGAGTTACTCCAATCGGAAGGGTATTAAGAAACTACAGTCTGGATGAGCTTCCTCAGTTTTACAATGTTTTAAGAGGGGATATGAGCTTGATTGGACCCAGACCTTGTCTGTATAGGGAACTCCAAAATTACACTGAACATGACAAGCTAAGATTAAAAGTAAAGCCTGGTATAACTGGTTTATGGCAAGTAAGCGGACGCAGCGGTCTATCTTTTGAGCAAATGATTGAACTTGATTTGGCCTATATAAAAACAATGTCAGTAAAAAACGATCTCAAAATTTTGATTAAAACAATGATTGTCGTGTTTAAATCAGAAAATGCTTATTAAAAAGGGCCAGAATCATAGGAAAGGAGATTTCCATGAATACATTCAGTGTTATCATGCCAGTTTACAAGGTTGAAGATTATGTGGAAAAGGCTATAGTAAGCATTTTAGCGCAAGATTATAAGGATTTTGAGTTGATTATAGTAAACGACGGTACGCCGGATAATTCAATGCAAATAGTAGAAAAATACGCACTCAAAGACAGTAGAATTAAAGTGATTAATCAGAGAAATAAAGGTTTATCGGCAGCAAGAAATACAGGGTTGAAAGCAGCGACTGGAGAATATGTCTGTTTTGTCGATAGCGATGATGAAGTAGATAGCTACCTGTTAAGTTTTACAAAAGAGATTCTCGATGAGTGTAGTCCAGACATACTTATGTTTGGGATGTATGCAGAAACAATAGCAGAGGATGAAGGTGTTTCCGAGACTGAATATTGGAAAATAGATAGAAGTAACTGGGCAAGAGAGAATTTTAAAAAATTAACAGTGGATGACACTTTCTTGAACCTAATGGGATATGCAACCAATAAACTATATAAGTTGGAGTTATTGAAGAAGCACAGTATTTTTTTTAATGAAGACATTTACTTTCTAGAAGATATCGAATTTAACGAAAAAGTCTACAAAGTTATCAATACGATGACCATTATTGATGACTGTTTCTACCATTACAAATTTCGGAGTAGAAAATCTTTAGTTAACAGTCTACAAGACAATCATTTCACATTTCTTTTAGGGGCAATTCGCTCTCGTAAAGAAATATTTGAAGATTGGGGTATGGAGCCGGAGGGAATCGCTCAAATTGTAGGAATACTTCACCTACGTGCTATAAGAGCAACGTGCTCGCTACTGTTCGAGCACAGCAATGATATTACTTTTGCTGAAAAATGTCAGCACCTTTATTTAATTTTACATGATCCATACACGGTAAGTAGAAGTGAACTATTTCCTTCAGCTAACCTCATTGATAAAGTTCTTAAAGCAGTCATTAAAAAAAGACAAGTTTATACCCTCGCTATAATAAGCAGTCTATACGGCTTTACCCATAGACATTTATCTCACTACAAAAAAAATTTAAAAGCAATGATTGTTAAATAAATGAACCGCTCTAGAAAGGAAGAGTTATTATGACTATTAAAGTTAGTGTCAGTGTTACCACATATAATCAGGAAAAATACATCAAACAGACATTGGACAGCATTCTCAAGCAGCAGACTGATTTTGACTACGAGATACTGATTAATGACGATGCTTCTTCAGATCATTCAACAGCTATTATTGAAAAATATAAGCAAACATATCCAGATAAAATTAAGCCAATTTATCAGACAGAAAACCAGTATACCCAAGGAAAAGAAGTCCACTATACTTTCAATTATACTCGAGCTCAAGGAAAGTACATTGCATATTGTGATGGTGATGACTACTGGACTGATCCTACTAAACTACAAAAGCAGTTTGATTTTATGGAGTTGCATCCTGAGGTGAGTGCTTACCTGCACGCAGGAAAAAGCGTAAACGAACAGGGAACACGTATTTTAGGTACACAATCTGCGCATGAAACAAATTGTTATTTAAAAACTGAACAAGTTATTGGCTTGCAGGGCATGTTTGCTTCAAATTCTCTGTTTATGAGAAATTACTACAATAATGATTTCAAGATGCCAGACTGGTTCAACGAAGCAAAAATTACAGATTATCCCTTGTACCTGTTTTTAACAACTAAAGGCGATATTTACTATGACAATACAGTCATGTGCGCTTTCCGACTTGCTTCTGAAGGATCTTGGACACAGCAAGTATATAAAGTTCCTGAACAGAGAATTAAACATATTGCAGACATGATTAACTTATTAAATGCATTTGACCGCTTTACTAATTACGAATACACTGCATTTATTCAGTCACAAATAAACAAAAACAAGTTTGACTGCTTGAAAATTGATAAAGGTTTAAGAAAAAAGGACCCTAAAGAATTCAATCAGGTGTACACTTTGCTATCATCCAAGGAGAAAATAAAAATTAATGCCAATCATTATCTGCCGTCAATTGTAACAATCTATAGAGTAATGAGAGACAACAGAGTAATTAGAACATTTAAACCTAGAGAGATTTTTGTCGCAGAAGAGTAGCTAAGGACGGTTTATAGTGGAGAAATTAAGTCTAGAACAACAGAAAGCCATGATGCTGGAGATATTAATTTACCTTGATCAGATTATTTCAAAGCATAATCTTAGGTATTCAGAGTGAACTAGGAAACTCCAAGGAATAATTGGGGGAATAGCTCTTAAATGAGCATACAATTGATTGGTTTT
>NZ_BAAADA010000039.1:0-2735 GCF_039522005.1 Alkalibacterium indicireducens | reverse complement strand
CTGTTTGATCTCGTTGATTAACCTTAAGCCGATAGGCTTTCCAAGGTCTGATTAGGGTGCGAAACTTGAGTACTTAACTAGTATACAATGTATTGGCTCTCATAGTGAATAGAAAAAACGCAATCGCTTGCATAACAACACTAGTAATTAAGATAGTTGAGTGAATGAGAAGATTATTGGCTTTAAAACAGATTAGAATTAATGAGTCAGACGGATTATAATAGACTTAACAGAAAACAATAGCAGCTTATAAAACTGAAAAGGTGAGACGAGATGTACGATGCAAAAACTAAAGAGACCGACAATAGTGTCAGAACATTTATTGAAACAGTTGAGAGCGAGGCAAAAAAAAGCAGATGATTACCGCCTGCTAGAGATTTTTCAGGAAGAGACGGGATTCGAGCCGAAACTGTAGGGTCCAAGCATCATCGGATTCGGAAAGTATAAGTATCGATACGCCTCCGGTCATGAAGGGGATGCACCGCTTGCTGCATTTTCTCCCAGAAAGGGATCAGCTGCTGGCATCATTCGGCAAGCATAAAACGGGAAAGGCTTGTGTCTATATCAATAAACTTGATGATGTAGATAAGTCGATTTTGAAAGAGCTGATCAGAAAAACAGTGGACACGTATCAGAAGCTGTATCCTGAATAAGTTTTAAAAAATAGGATCCGACAGAAAGCAGGAAAAGCATGTTTATTGCATCTGAAAACTATGGACTGTCAAGACTGTCAAGACAACTGAATTATGTCTCCAGCGGACACAAGCCCCCAAAAAGTCATGAATGGGGGCCGGGTGTCCGGGATATTTATGCTATGCATTACATCATAAAAGGGAAGGGCATATATAAGACTCGCTCCGGAGAGTACGAATTAAAAGCAGGTCAGAGCTTCCTGATTTATCCTTACACTGAAATTTACTATTATCCAGATCCCAATGATCCATGGGAGTATGTCTGGGTAGAATTTACAGGAGAAGAGGTTGCTCACATACTTGACCTGACGAGCCTGTCAGCGGGTACTCCCATTACTGAGAAAGCTGAAAGTGATTTGAGCCTCTACTACTTTCTTGAAGAGAATAAAGAGAAATCGGTCGCTGAGGCTATTCGTATGGCAGCTAAGCTTCGGACGCTTCTGTCTTATTATATTGAACAGTTCCCTGAAGAGACCCGGTCTGAGAAAAATGATTATGTCCAGCAGGCAAAAGACACAATCTTTAAGCACTACTGGAAAGCCTTGCTCACTGTCACTGACATAGTTGAGGACGTCAATATTGAACGCAGTTACCTGTTCCGTCTGTTTAAAGCATCGACTGGTCTGCCGATTTCAACATACTTGAGAGATGTTAGAATTGAACAGGCCTGTCTGCTGATGCAGAAATCGAATCTGTCCGTAAAATCCATTGCCAATTCGGTTGGCTATAGTGATCCTCTTTGTTTTTCCAAAGTATTTAAAAAGGTCAAGTCCTATACACCGACCGAATACATAGCTTTGACCGGAAAATCTAACGAAAAAGAACACAGTTCCCGGATTCACGGTAATAAGTTATGAGGTCCTCCAAAGCTTGACGGTCACAGTCCAGTCGCTTTCCAAGGCAGACCAGACATGAAAACTGTCGGGCTGTCCGTGAGACGACCTTCAGATTTAAAGCGACTTCATCTGGATGAAGGGTGTGCGTACACGTCTGGCAGACATGAGCTGTCGACATGTCAGCGGACGACCTTTGCTCTGACGACCAGACAGTCATGAGCGGGAACGACTGGATTATATCGTTCTTTGAATTGACCTATTGGCTTGTGATCCCAGCAGTCGTAAAGATCAAGGGAATAACCTGACGCATAGGGCAGACCCAGATCCCAGAACTGAAGGGAAATCTCACGCTGCGCGTCACTCAAGTTAAAAAAGCCGATTGACAGATCACCATCTGACAGGACTTTTACTTGAATAAAGACATCATCATGGAACCACTGAGGCTCCGGCTTAATACGGTAAGCGCCTCTGCCTTCCACATCCTGATTGATTGCCAAGAGAACTTTGTTAAGTAAAATATTCTGGGTAGTTTCATTCGCCTCACGGATGTCGCAGCCGATCATCAGAGGGGAATAATTAGTGCATCAACTAATTTTTCAGATGGTAGAATGAAAGAAATGGGACACCTTGGTCATTACATTGAGGTTACCATCACTCAATCGAAAGATCAGAACTATGGAGTTTTAGATATAGCTGTGGGGATCTTGGCAGTATTTGAAGCCATCGAAACGTCTCCAGACACACTCCTCAGGGTGTGTGGAGAAAATCTATGTAGAATGGTTTCCTGAATCTGGATACCTGTTAAGAAAACAGATAAAATAAAAATGGCAGTGATCGCCCTTAAAGCTATTGCTGGAAAGAGCAGTGGAAGCTGAACAGCGACTCTGCTCTTTTTGAGTAAGTGAAAAAACACCCGGAAATGAGATGAATAATAAGCTGAAAAGTTGTGATTACAGAAGACATTTAGTGATATAATATCAGACTGTTCAGACTATATGGCTTTTAAGGTCTACTCATTTCCTCATTTAAAAAAAGTATCGAACGCTAGGGGTCATTTAACGGACCATCAAAGATAAATAATAATCGTTCTCTTTTCAAAATCATGTTAGTATTGAATAAGAAAGACTAATCACAGTGAGTGAACTAGGAAACTCCAAGGAATAATTGGGGGAAATAGCTCTTAAATGAGCATACAATTGATTGGTTT
>NZ_BAAADA010000038.1:0-3666 GCF_039522005.1 Alkalibacterium indicireducens | reverse complement strand
ACCGGAGCAAAGCCCGCCTGCAAGTCGCCAAGAAACACGAAAAAATTGCTAACCAGCGGAAGGATTTCTTGCACAAACTAACGAAGAAAATTACAGACGAAAACCAAGTCATCGTAATCGAAACGTTGTCCACCCAGAACCTGATGAAGAATCATAAACTAGCAAAAAGCATCGGCGATGCCGGATGGCATGAATTCGTCCGCCAGTTGGAATACAAAGCGGAACAAAAAGGACGTACAATCATCAAAGCGGACAGGTTCTATCCATCCAGCCAGATTTGTTCTGCCTGTGGACACCTTGACGGCAAGAAACCCCTCCACATACGGGAATGGGAGTGCCCTAATTGCGGGGAGTATCTGGACCGAGACATCAATGCCAGCAAGAACCTTTTGGCGTTAGCCAAGTAAAAGAAAACCTATGAGGCAGGGACTGCCTTTTGAGCCTACCCATATCCGATTCCTCTGTCTGCATGAAACCTGTGCAGACAAGAATGGAGTTCGTAGGAAGCCCCCACTTCAAAATCCGGAGGATTTAAGTGGTGGGTAGTTCACCTATAAGAGGTTTAGCGAAGACTTCTATTCGATCACTCTGCCTGAACTGAAATTAGTTTAGTTCTAACGGTAAGTTTCCCCCCTTCGGTTCAGCAGAAACTGCACTAAGGAGAGCTCAAGTAGGCTGAGAGAAAGCAGAAAGTGACAGAACGTGACCCATAGGAGTGTGATCTTAAAACGTAACTCTTTTACCAGCTGACTGCCGATTTATTCAATCAACATCTATCAGAATACCGAAGAAGAGAGTAAAGAATTTCTTTTCAATAAGGAAACGAATCGCAGAGCGCTTCGTGTAAATAAAGATAATTGAATCTATTTAACAAAATAAAAGCCAGTCAGACGGGATTGAACCTGTCTGACCGGCAAGAGTGCTCACCTTTTATATTTCTGATTATGGCGCCTGAATATCCAAATTGACTTTAGGCAGTTCAATACCTGCTTCCCTTAAAGCATCGACGTATTTCTCGTAGAAGAGGTTACGCATAGCAAATTCAGTACCGGACTTGGTGTACATGATAACCTGAGCGGCAATCTGGCCTGCGCCAATGGGGACAAAGGCAATTTCTGTCGGCTCGATAGTGATCTCCTCACGTCGGGGAATCCATTCCCGGTTAACCTGTTCCAAAACTGATCTGACTTTGTTTAGATCTGTTTCAGGAAAGAGTCTGACATGCAGCATGACACGCATATCCGCCCGCGACCGGTTGCTGATAACTGTGATCGATCGGTTAGGGATGAAATGCGTAGTTCCGTCGAAATCTCTGACTTTGGTTGTTTTAAGGTTGACATCTTCAACGGTTCCCAATATACCGCTCAGTTCGACGACATCACCAACGTCCAGCTGTTTTTCCAGCAGGATCATGAAGCCATTGACTATATCTGATACAAATCCCTGAGCACCGAGTGAAAGTGCCAGACCGACGACCCCGGCACTGGCTACTAATGTGCCGACTGGTACACCCATGAGTTCAAGTATTGTATAGACGAGGAAGAAATAGATGATGGCATGAAAACTGTTTTTACTCAATGTATACAATGTGTTCAGACGATTAGGTAAAGTCTGCTCTTCTTTCATATATCGCTTGAAAACCAGCTCGATTGCATAATTACCGACCTTTTTTAGAATGAAGAAAATAATCAGAGTCAGAATAAGCTGCATGAGGAATAATATAATTGAAGAAAAAATTCCTTCCCAGTCAATGTCATTCCAGTATTCAATAAAGAAGTTTATTCCTTCTTCGGGAGTTGTAGGTCCTTCCTGATTTTCAGTTCCGTTAGTCCCAGCAAAATACATAATTGATTCGATCCTTTCAGAGAGTCTTAGTGTACCTATTATTCTACCAGTTTTTTTAAATACTTCAATTTTGTTAATTGAGGGGGCTTCAGGACCTTCTTGTTTGCAATAATCAGCTGGATAATGGTAATCTAAGTCTATACAGAATAGAAGAAAGAGGGATTAATATGACAGGTGGAGAAATAGCTGCATTAATTGCGGCAGGTGCTTTTGCAGTTTTAGTTCTGGGCTTATGTTTTGTACTATTTAAAGTGGCAGGCATTGTTTCAGAACTGAATACGACGATCGAAGAAGCGAACAAGAGCCTGAGCACGATCACTAAAGACGCGGATCATTTACTTATTGAAGTCGAAGGGCTTCTCAATAAATCCAATACGACTTTAGATGACGTGAATGGCAAACTAGGCATGACTGATCCATTGTTCCAGGCTGTTGGTGACTTAGGTGAATCAGTATCAAGCCTGAACGAATCAACAAGAAATCTGACTTCACATCTAGCCAGCGCATCAAAAAAAGGTGCAACGGTCGGAATCGCCAAAAAAGTTGGCAGTAAAGTCAGAGGGTAAGCACGATAATAAAAAACAAGGAGAGAATATTCAGCATGAAAAAACATTCAAATACTGAGAGTTTTGTACTGGGAACATTCGTCGGGGCAGCTGTAGCAGGCTTGACCGCACTCCTGCTCGCACCTAAATCAGGTAAAGAAATGCGTGGAAATATTGCTGATCAAGCTGACAGAACGAAACAGCAGGCTAAAGAGTATATGTCTCTTGCTAAAGAAAAAGGATCGGATCTGAAAGATACAGTAGAAGAAGCCGGATCAGAATATCTGAAAAATGCTTCGGTCACTTATGACCAGCTGTCCAATCAGGTTGGCTCGAATATGGACGAAACTGAAAAAAATCTCGATAAAATCAAGCAGGAAGCAAAAGAAACAGCTGAAGGTGTCAAAGACGCTCTCAAAGAAGGGACAGAACGCGACGTAGAAATTACGAAAGATGCGGCCGAAGATGCTCAGGAAACAATTGAGGAAGGCATTGAAGAAGGAAAAGATCTGTCAGACACTGACACGACCAAACCTTAATTGGAGCGGGCACAGATCAGATTTCTCTTAAAATTAAACTATAAAAGGATGCGTACTGTTCGCATCCTTTTTATACATATTCCGTGTGAGTGAACTACCCACCACTTAAATCCTTTGGATTTTGAAGTGGGGGCTTCCTACGAACTTCATTCTTGTCTGCACAGACTTCATACAGACAGTGGAATCGGATAGGGGTAGGCTCAAAAGGCAGTCCCTGCCTCATTGATTTTCTTTTACTTGGCCAACGCCAAGAGGTTCTTGCTGGCATTGATATCTCTGTCAAGGTATTCCCCGCAATTCGGGCAGTCCCACTCCCTGATATTGAGCGGCTTCTTGCCGTCTCGGTGTCCGCAACTCGAACAAACCTGACTAGACGGATAGAATCGGTCTGCTTTGATAAGTGTCCGTCCTTTTTGCTTGGATTTATATTCTAATTGGCGGACGAATTCATACCATCCTGCATCACCAATGCTTTTTGCCAGTTTATGATTTTTCATCAGGTTCTTACTGAACAGAGTTTCTATTACAACGACTTGGTTTTCGTCTGTAATCTTTTTGGATAGTTTGTGCAAGAAATCTTTGCGCTGATTGGCAATCTTCTCGTGCTTTTTGGCCACTTGAATGCGTGCTTTATTGCGGTTCTTACCGCCTTTTTGTTTGAGGGATAATGACCGTTGCGCCTTCTTCAGCTTCTTTTCGGACTTGTACAGCGGTTTTGGATTTTTGTGCTTCTCAGT
>NZ_BAAADA010000037.1:0-2496 GCF_039522005.1 Alkalibacterium indicireducens | reverse complement strand
TAATTCAGAACTGAAAAAGTAATGGCTACGCACTATCCCAAAAGGGCGAAGGCGTAGCCGAAGCTTTTTTTAATTTTAATTTATAACCTATCTTATGGTATCTACTCCTTTTAATTATTGTATTTCTCAATAACTTCGTTTATCACATCTCGATTGTATCTTTCCCAATTCTCTGATTTTGTGCCTGCATAGGCTACTTGGTTTTGAATTGTCCATGATACTTTTAGTTCGTCTAGTCGTTCTGCAAATTGTGCATTTTTTTCTCTTACATTTTTTCTTTCGTGTGCTTCTAGTTCATATTTATTAGATACAATTTGATTAACATATAACCCTTCAAGTGCTTTATAAACTTCGATTGTAATTTCCATTTTCTACACTTCCTTTTTTATTTTTGCTTTAACAACTTTTTCTGGAAGTTTTGGGAAGTGGTGTCGGCTTCTTTAATCTTGAAGCTTTTCACTTCTTTTGAATGACTAGGATCTTCCAGTTATTTGGTTGTTAAAGAACTTTTTCTGTATAGTTTGGTGTGTTTGTCGTGGTTATGCCCCTGCATATGTAGTCGGTCTGTCAAGGGCGAGTGTGATCTTCTGTAAGTTTAAAATAAAGTCGCGACGTTTGCAAAAAAGATGCGATGTTTAAAACAAAGTCACGATGTTTATAAAAAAGTTGCGAAGTTTCACCCCTTTGGATATGATTGTCTAAAGGGGTGTTTTTGTGGCGAAACGAAAAAGAACATCTAAAGTCGATAAGTGGATTAAAGAAGGTAGAGGAACTGGCAGTGGGGCAGATTATCAGCCTTGGCTAAAAGTTCAAGATGTTTCCTCATTAGGTCGGTCAACGAGATTAAAAGGTACAAAAGCCGGTAGACAACATGAGTTTTTATCGGATTTGGAACGAAATTACTTTTATTTGACTGAATTTTCCGATGTTGTCTTAGATATTCGTGAACAATTTCCTTTATTACCACAAGAAGAGACGATTGTCATTGCGGAAGCGCTTGGAATAAAACACCCAGCTGATCCAAAAACAGGCGATCCAATTGTTATGACAACGGACTTTTTATTAACAGTTGATAAGGGAGAAGGTGTATTTGAAGTCGCTCATACTATCAAAATGAAAGACAAGCTATTAGAAGAACGTGTGTTAGAGAAATTCGAAATTGAACGTGAATACTGGGAGCGTAAAGGCATTAGTTGGGGTATTGTAACAGAGGAAGAAATTGATAAGATCGTGGCTAGAAATATTAGTTATATCCATGATTATTTTGATATTCGGAGCTATGATGTATATCGAGAAATGGCTAACCAACATATAGAGGATTTATCAATGTCTCTTATGAATCGTTTGTTGAATAGTTCACGAAGTATCCGAGAAATCACTAGTGAGTTTGATGCAGATACACACTTGCCTTTTGGAAGTGGTGTCACGTTGTTTTATCATTTGCTTGCTAAAAAAATAATGGTTACAGATATGTACAAGGCAATTGATTTAGAGCAATCAATTGATATTAAGTATATTGATGAAAGTAAATTGGAGAAGGTGAAATACGGATGATTTATATTAATCAGGTATTTCAATATGTAACAGATTCAAAAAGAATTCGGGTAATAGATATGGAAGAACCGCATGTCTATATAGTAAATATTGACACGAGCAGTGCTATGCCACGTAAAGAGCTATACTCTAGTCTAACCACAGATATCAAGCAAGGTGAACTGTTAGCGATTAGTGATCCTTATGCAAAAGTGATTTCCGAAGCTGATTTAACAGAAGTGCAGATTCGTAAGCGCGAAGAAGATTGGGGAAATATACAAAAATACTGTGTCCCCAATATGCCAGATTTGCTCCAAAAACAAGGAAGAGAAAGCAAGATTCGTGAAATCGTTCAAGAGAGCAACTTGGGCAAGACAAAGGTTAAAAAGCTACTAACTCGCTATTGGCAGCGTGGCATGACCAAAAACGCCATGTTACCTGACTACTCTAGTTCAGGTGGTAAAGGGAGAGCAAAAGCTCTAACAAATGCAAAGGTTGGTCGTCCTAGAAGAATAAATATAAATAATGAATATCAAACCGGTATTAACATTACAGAAGAAGTAAAGGTTCAAATTGAACACGTTATCAATAAGTACTACAGGAAAAAGAATAACTACTCTTTAAAAGATGTTTATAATTTTATGCTACGTGACTTCTATTCTGATCGCTATTCAGTTTCGTAAAAGTACGAAGAAGACCCAAAAAAAGATATTTAGTCGTTCCGAGAATTTTACGAAGGATGGCACGTAAAGAATCAGGCTCCACTATGGAAAAGCGTAAACAGGAAATGATGTCGCGGGGGTACTAATTATTCTAGTTTCGGTACCATCACGGTAGAAAGCCTACTTAGTTTTCCCACTGTAACATACAGATTGCAATCAAGTATATTAACTGAGTGAACTAGGAAACTCCAAGGAATAATTGGGGGAATAGCTCTTAAATGAGCATACAATTGATTGGTTT
>NZ_BAAADA010000036.1:3104-3782 GCF_039522005.1 Alkalibacterium indicireducens | reverse complement strand
TAGATTAAGGGTCTTCTTTCTTTTTGTCTAGGTCGAATTTCCCCTCTTCCGACATTAATTTTACACATAGAAATGAATCATGAATGATAGTCAAAGGATAAATTAGTATCACCCTCATATGACTATTTATTTTTTTCTGGAATGAAGATGAAATGGTCTATCCCCATCATACCAGTCTTTTTTTAGAGGTCATATGATAAGGATGGACAGTTTCTCTATCACTCCACTTTTTTAACTTATGCGGTCAGGCCTTTTGCCCCTCACTCAAACACTTTAACGTAATTCCGAAAGAAGTCTCCCACTTCTAAGCGTATGGGTGCGAAGCACCGGTGAAAGTGGGAGATGAATTTCGGTCAAGCGATAGCTTGAAGTGGTTAATCTGTCCTTTTTGTTGTATACTATATTCAGTGGTAACCAACAGAAAGGAAGTGATATCAATGGAATTGGACAACAACAATCATTCAGTATTCTCGATGTATTACCACCTTGTCTTAGTTATAAAGTATCGAAGAAAAGTCATCACGCCCCCTGTTTCAGATTACGCCAAAGATATGTTTCTAAGCATTAGTACAAACTACAACATCACTCTCATCGAATGGAATGAAGATAGAGACCACATTCATATCCTGTTCAAAGCTCACCCTAACACAGAATTGTCCAAATTCATCAATGCCTACA
>NZ_BAAADA010000036.1:2733-3053 GCF_039522005.1 Alkalibacterium indicireducens | reverse complement strand
AGAAATTATGGAAAGAAATGTTTTGGTCGAGGAGTTTTTGCTTATTGACAACAGGCGGCGCTCCAATTGAAGTTATAAAAAAATACATTGAAAACCAAGGCGAAGTGAGGTGACACATATGTTGAAAGCATACAAGTACAGATTATACCCAACCGAACAGCAAAAAGAATATTTTGCGAATTGTTTTGGCTACGCCCGCTTCATCTACAACCAAATGCTCAGCGACAAAATCAACCACTACAAAGAAACGAAACAAATGCTCCACAATACACCGGCGCAATACAAAAAAGAATGTCCGTTTTTGAAAGAAGTGGATAGTC
>NZ_BAAADA010000036.1:0-2708 GCF_039522005.1 Alkalibacterium indicireducens | reverse complement strand
CGAAAGCGAGTTATACCACCAACAACCAAGGCGGAAATATCCGCATAGAAGACGGGAAAATCAAACTTCCAAAAACTGGATTCGTGAAGCTGAACCAACACAGAAAGTTTGAAGGAGTCATCAAGTCGAGCACCATTTCTATGAACAAGTCGGGAAAGTATTTCGTCTCTATTCTGGTGAAATCAGAAGACGAAGCAGTGGAAATTACCAAAAGAAAAATCGGGATTGATTTAGGCATCTCCGATTTCGCTATCACTACCAACGATTTAGGCGAGATAGAGAAACACAAAAACCCCAAACAATTATATAAAGCAGAAAAGCAACTCAAGAAAGCCCAGCGTTCGTTGTCCCGCAAACAAAAAGGCGGGAAGAACCGGAGCAAAGCCCGCCTGCAAGTCGCCAAGAAACACGAAAAAATTGCTAACCAGCGGAAGGATTTCTTGGACAAACTAACGAAGAAAATTACAGACGAAAACCAAGTCATCGTAATCGAAACGTTGTCCACCCAGAACCTGATGAAGAACCATAAACTAGCAAAAAGCATCGGCGATGCCGGATGGTATGAGTTCGTCCGCCAGTTGGAATATAAAGCGGAACAAAAAGGACGTACAATCATCAAAGCGGACAGGTTCTATCCATCCAGCCAGATTTGTTCTGCCTGTGGACACCGTGACGGCAAGAAACCCCTCCACATACGGGAATGGGAGTGCCCTAATTGCGGGGAGTATCTGGACCGAGACATCAATGCCAGCAAGAACCTTTTGGCGTTAGCCAAGTAAAAGAAAACCTATGAGGCAGGGACTGCCTTTTGAGCCTACCCATATCCGATTCCTCTGTCTGCATGAAACCTGTTCAGACAAGAATGGAGTTCGTAGGAAGCCCCCACTTCAAAATCCGGAGGATTTAAGTGGTGGGTAGTTCACAGTGTGAGTTTAAAGGAGCGACATAATCAGTTTTATTAAGACAAAGGTGTTTGTTTTTCTTACTCATTCACAACAGTATAGCCTAGGTTTTCAATCGTTTGTTTTGTCTGGTAAGCATTTGGACCATCTGTTTGTATAGTCAATTCGACGCGGTTTTCCGGGCGACTGACAAACATGTGAGTGATGTTGATGTGCTGATCAGCCAGCGTTTTAGAAATACTGGCAATAATGCCGACTTTATCTTCAGACAATTCAATCACCACACGTGTTCCACCCTCCTGATATCCAGTTAAGTCGATAAGAGCTTTGAAAATATCCTTATGCGTAATGATACCAATGACTTCTTTTAAAGGATTTAAAACGGGTAAAACCGTGATGTTCCTTTCTGACATGAGTACCGCTGCAGCCTCAATTAACATATCTGGAGTGGCGGTGACTGCATCTTTAATCATGATATCTTTCACTCTGACCTTATCAAACAAATAATTCATTTCATAAATACTCAAACTGGAAACGTGTGATGGGGAGTTTTCCGAGATAAGCTGTTCGGTAATCAAACCGACAAATTCGCCCTCATCAACGACCGGAAGGCGATGAAATTGATTCCGATCCATTATATCTATTGCTTTTGCTAATTTGACATCAGATGTCACTGTTACAACATCTTTCGTCATATAATGACCTACATTCATTTCTTAGCCTCCTAAATATGCCATCTGGACTTCATCGCTGCCCAACAGCTCTTCCCCTGTCCCTTCTGCCACGATACTACCTGTTTCAATCACATATCCTCTATCAGATATCCCTAAAGCACTATTGGCATTTTGCTCAACGAGTAGAATGGTCGTCCCTCTTTCGTTTATCTCTTCAATGATATTGAAGATTTCTTTAATAAACAAAGGAGCCAGTCCCGTTGACGGTTCGTCCATGGCTACTATTAATGTAATTCGAAATAATCAATACAACCAGAACCATAAAGAGATAAGCGAGTCGCCAATCCATTAAGGCAATGGGAATGCCACTTAGCCCAGCTGCTCCATTTGTCAGGTCACTCATATTTAAAATGGCTACTCGAATAATTTCTCCGACACCGAGTGTGGCAATGGCTAAGTAGTCCCCTTTTAAACGAAGAGTGGGATAACCGACGGCAAAGGCTACGATACCCGATAAGATTATGCCGACAAGCACACTGAGTAAAAAACTGCCTAAACCAGGCGTTTGACGGGTCATAATCCCAGTCGCGTAGGCTCCTATTGCCATGAAACCGGCATGTCCTAAGGCGAGTTGACCGGAGAATCCAACGATTAAATTCAGTCCAACGGCTAAGATAATATTAATTAAAATAGTAATCAGCGTTTGTTGGTAAACTGGAGAAATGAGACCGGTGGTGACGCTTATCTGAATGATTAGAAACAAGGCAAGGATGGTCCCTGCCCAGGCTAGATTGGCTTTATTCAATAATCTCAATCCAATCACCTACACTTTCTCTGTCTGGCTATTCCCAAGTAAACCAGCAGGACGAACGAGTAGGATAACAATTAAAATGATATAGACAACGGCATCTCGAATCATAGAGTTACCGTAAGCTGTAATCATGACTTCAATCATGCCGATGAAATAGCCTCCCAGTACCGCTCCAGGGATTAATCCAATTCCCCCGATAACAGCGGCAACGAATGCTTTCATCCCATATCCCCCACCAAGCATAGGGTTACTGTCAAATTTTTTTGTTCTTAAAGGTCTATAACCGTTGTTCTATCAAGGAAAAGACAAAAAACACTTGCC
>NZ_BAAADA010000035.1:0-29605 GCF_039522005.1 Alkalibacterium indicireducens | reverse complement strand
CGGGACGGCTAAAGCCACCCCGTGTCCGAAGCCGATTCATCCCCCACTTTACACTTCGTAAGAAGTGGGGGATGAATCGGCTATTTTAGATAAAAATATGATTGAGTAAAAAATAGGATTTTCCCATTTGGCAAAATAAGCGCCACGGTAAATAGACATGATGATAGCGTAAAAAACAGCAAGCACCATTATAACCATCGATTCAATTTCTTTTGTCTGTGCCCATTGAATATCATAGGCTGAACTGATAATCATATTGAGTATAGTTAAAGTTAACACGATTGCAAAAGCATGATGGCCATATTTATAACGCATAAATTTTTGGTATTCATCTAAATATTTCATTGTCTTATCTCTCCCAGAATAATTCATCAAGTGTGGTATTTAGTACTTTACAGATGCGTATACATAGTTTAATCGACGGGTTATAATCTCCCCGCTCAATCGCACTGATAGTCTGACGCGTCACATCGACTGCATCGGCCAGGTCTTTCTGAGACATGTCCAGACGGACTCTCGCAGCCTTCATTTTCAAGTTTTTTGCCATAGTTATCCTCCGAAGCGTCTTCTATTACTTACTTAATGTATACTATATCATACATAAAGACAGATAAAAAGGACTATCCGAGAAGATAGTCCTTAGGTTGTATTCAATCTTTAGTGACGTAGCCACTCTCATTTAAATAGTCTACAGTAAATTGTTTCAGTTCGTCGAATGGATCATCAGAGGTAGTAATCTTCAGGATGAAGTCGACCCCCTCATTAGTTGGAAAAGCTGTCCGATACCCATTTATTTTCAGAAACAGGTCCATTGCAACCCATGCTGTTCGCTTGTTTCCATTATAGAATGGGTGTCGTTTGGTTAAATTGATGACCAGTATGGCGGCTTTTTCTAATACGCCGGGATAGAGCTCTTTATCAAATACTACCTGTTTAGGTTGAGTCACAGACATTTGAAGAGCACTTGCATCTTTGACTCCTATAGGTTCTTTTGGAGAAAAAGTCTTGATGACGTATACATTGATTTTTATGATGTCTTCAGCTGTTAAGTAGTTCATCATTTCTCTACCAGTTCTTCAAGTAATTCATGATATTGCGCCACACTTTCTTCTATCAGAGAATCGATATCATGTTTTTCGACTTTTTTTCTCATTGTGACGGTACCTTTAGTGTCTACAATATATTCAATTTTATCGCCTGTTTCCAGTTCCAATGCATCTTTGACTTCTTTTGGGACTGTAGTAATGTCGCTGTTCCCGGATTTTCTCAGTTTATAGCTTCCCGCATTGGTCACTCCATCATTATAAAACATCGTATCCCTCCTAGTCATTTATATATTAAACATACTAGAATATATACATTAAGTCAATGTATATGTTATTAAAAAAATATATACTATTGCGAATGTGTCTTAAACATTATTACATGATATATTAAGAACAGTTAGTTCAAAAATTCAACTTATAATATATGATGATTTACGGTTAGAAAAGTTATAGACGGACTTATTATGATAAGATAATATCAGGACACAACATCCGTTGACAGGAGGGGAAACAATGGCAGATCATATAAAGATAGCTATAGTTGACGACGAAGATATTCAAGTTGATACAATGACCTCTCTAATTAAAGAGGCTGCAGCGGGATTGAGCTTATCTGTCAGTCTTATTGATTTTTCCAGTGGTGAAGCTTTTCTGTTCGCACTCGAAGACCATCCCGATCTGGATATGGTCTTTCTCGTCGTATAGGAAAGTATAAGATTTTAATGTGGATAAGAGTTGACGTGACAAGGATAGTTTGGGTACAGTGAAACTATATTAAACGGTAAAGGTTTGATTATATGAAAGATAAACTTCGTATTCATATGGATCAACTAAAAGCAATCTTCCTTGATAATCACAATTGGGAAAGATTCAAAAAGAAACATAAGAAAAAGATTCGGCCAATCGTTATTAGAGAGGTAGAAAAGTTTTTGCACTGTGGCGATTTATTGAATGGTTTTCGCGTGTTTAAGTGCGAAGCTTGTCCTAACGTGCAGAGATTCCCTATTCGATGCAAGGGAAAGTTTTGTCCAACCTGTGCGGTTGGTGAAGCACAAAAGTGGGCAGAGGTTCAAGCAAACGATATGTATCACACCATGCATAGACATGTCATCCTAACAATAGATGAAGGGTTGCGTCCGATTTTCGCGCATCATCAGTATCGAGAAACTTTGTTAAAGGGATTGATGGATGAAGCCGCTAAGGTTGTCACAAACTGTTTTCGTAAACAAGAAGCTGGAGCTATCGTCGCTTTGCATACCTTCGGATCAAAGTTAGAATTCAATCCGCATGTCCATCTTTTAGTAACGATGGGTGGCATTACAAAAGATGGGAAATGGGAAGAGTATAATTTTTTACCCTTTGTAAAATTACGCAAGGTTTGGCAGACAGTGGTTTTAAAATTGATTCGACGCACATTGTCGCAACGAGCGAAAGCGAAAGTGCAACCCTTGCTTCAAGCTGCCTTCAAAAATAATCCGGACGGATTCTACATCCATGCGCCAAATCAAAGTCGAACAGATGTAAAAGCTACTCTAAGCTACATTGGTCGGTATATGAAGCGAGGACCAATCGCCTTACATCGCATAAAAATGTATGATGGAGAGCTTGTGGCCTTTGCTTATCAAGATAAGCGTGATGGCGAGTGGAAGATAGAAGAACTTTCTGTAGAGGATTTTATTGGACGATTGATTCGTCATATTCCCGATGACCAATTTAAAATGATTCGTCACTATGGCATCTATTCTCGTCGAACAAAGAAGGTCATGAAAAAAGTTGTTGAACATTTCCAAAAAGAGATAAAACGATTATTGATAAATGCGCAAAAGATAATAAAAGGAAAAAAGTGGCGAGAGCAAATAAAAGAAACCTTTGATAGGGATCCATTGGAATGTTCGGAATGCGGGAACTACTTAGAGTTCAGAGGGATAGCTGTGCGCAAAAACGGAAGTTTAGAAGTGGCATATGCGAACGATAAAGAAGCACACCAATACATACGACGGGAGATTGATAAAATTGAATCAAAGGCGTATAAAGTTAAGAAAAAAGAAGCAACGAGAGAAGCTATTAAGGAATATGGGTTCAGTTGGGACGCACTCGCAAAAGCAATCGAAAGAAAACAACATAGCATTTATCTGCCAGAAGTGTAAAGTAACAGAAAAAATACCAAAAGATGTCGTCAAACAATTAGATTTTATGGATAGTGGAGATCCGATGGATCCCCCACGATTCAGTTGCGAACAATGTGATGGTTCAATGGTCCCTTTGTATTATGAAGGGTTACAAGGAATCACTTATGACAATAGGCACCTCAAAAGAAAAAGCTAAGCGGGAACTAAAAGGGCTCGGGCTTTGCCCGAGCTTTTTTTAATATTGAAATGAATGAGACGGATGGACTAGAAGTAGCAAAAAAGATCAGGCAAACGGATAAGGACCTGACTATAGTCTTTGCTACAGCTTATGCTGAGTATGCTGTTCAAGGGTATGATGTACAGGCGCTGGATTATCTATTAAAGCCGATCGAGTTAGATAAGGTCAAACGTGTGCTTAAGAGGCATTTGGATAGACAGCCGACCATAATAGAAAAAGTCACCCTCGAGTCTCAAGGAGAAGTAGTCAAATTAGCCTTAGATGATATTCTCTACGTGGAAGTTAATCGGAGGGAATGTGAGATACATACTTTGAATGGACCAGTAACAGTCAGTCGGACATTGAAAGAATTGTCAGAAGAACTTAGCGACAACTTTATACAGACTCACAGGAGTTACCTAGTCAATGTCAGCCACATGAACCGTCTGCTAAAAACAGATATTGAACTGTCAAATGGAGTAGTAGTGCCAGTTTCCAGAAGGTTGGTCAAACAGGTTCAAGAACGGTTCGTCACGCATAACAAAGGGGCAGTGTTTTATGATGACTAATGGGATATGGCTGATGATTGTGGGGAGTATACTGATTATCTGTGCTGCAGTGATTTATAGAATGAAAACAGCACTTGATTTTTACCGTGTTCAAGAACAGGAACTGGATCAGTATGCCGTGGAAGTGGAGACCATCTACAGCCAGATGAGAGGAATCCGTCATGATTACCGTAATCATCTTCAAGTAATGAATACATTGATGAGAGACAGGCGCTTTGACGATTTGGACGCCTATATCAAGCAGTTGAACAATGAATTGAATCAGGTGGACACGATTATTCAGACAGGCAATACGATGATCGATGCCATCGTAAATACAAAACTGACAGCTGCGAAGAATCCAGGAGTGGAGCTGGATGCAACAGCCATCGCGCCTAAAGAACTAGTTATCGAACATGTCGATTTAGCGGTCATTTTAGGGAATCTACTTAATAACGCTATTGAAGCAACAACCAAATCAGGGCCAGCTAACGAAGATACGTTTATCCGTTTATACATTGCCCCAATGAAACACACCTTGTACATAAGTGTCACGAACACCATGACTGAAAACCCTAAACCTGCTTTCCTTTCCTTAAAAGGTGTAAACAGACGGGGCTATGGCCTATTGCGAATTGACCAGGCTGTTAATAAGTACCAAGGAATAGTGAACCGTAAGTGGGAAGAAGGGGTGTTTGCAACAGAAGTCACCTTGCCTTTAAACAACCATTCGTAACACAATTAGAACCACTCATACACTTCTGGCAAAGAAGTGTATTTTTTTAGGTAAGATAGCTGTGAGGTGATAGAGATGAAGGAAAAGATAAGACATTCAAAACTTTTAATTAAAGAGCTGTACGAGTTTAAGCCTACCATGTTGTTAGCCATTATGTTTGCAACTGTATTTAATGTAGCCTTGCCATTGCTGCAATTACTTTTATCAGCATTTGTTATCCAATGGCTTCTGGAAGGTATTTCTATTGGAGATTACTTGTTAAGATTGCTTTTGTTAATCGTTCCTATAGGAATCGCTCAAATGGGCAACTATTATTTTATGCTATACCAGGAAGAGAACATGAATCATTTTAGAGATTTTATGAGAAATAAAATTGAGACGAAATATTTAAAGTTGGATTATCCTTTAATTATAGGAAAAGAAGCGCAGGAAAGATACAACAATGCCAGTGAATTAACTGATAACAATACGACACTTTTTGGCCGATTAGTAACAGAAATTATTGAATTATGCAGTTCATTTCTAGGGGTAGTTCTGTATATCAATATATTAAGTCAATTAGAATCTCTGTTTCTTGTTTTAGTGGGTGTGTTTCTGCTCATTGTTGTCTTCTTCAACGTATGGCAAGTGAAGGTGGACCGCAAACTATTTCAAGCGAAAGCAGCCAATTCTCAAAAATTACGTTACTTGAGAAAAGTATATGGGGAATCCCGTATCACTAAAGATGTCCGTATTTTCCAGATGAAAGACTGGTTCAAGCAGATTGAAGATAAAACGATTGCGGAATACCACCGGATCATCAAACCGAAAGTAAGGTTGACATGGACAGAAAGCACCTTGGTAAATGTAGGGATTATCGGTCTATCCGCCTTATCTTATATTAGAAGTGTTCAATTGATTGCGGCGGGAGCTATTCCGGTTTCTAGCTTTGTCATCTTTGCCGGGTCTGTTACAATCCTGGCTCAAACCATCATGACCTTAGTCAATGCTATAGGTAAAATGAATACGAGTTTAAATGAGACGAAAAAATATGATGACTTTATGTCTCAGGGTCAAGTATTTAACCATGAAGAAGGCAGATCTTTGCCAAAAGAACCCTTATCCATCGAATTAAAAAATGTCTCCTATACTTATCCGAATAATGATACACCAACGATAAACAATGTATCTTTAACCATTAAACCTTACGAAAATTTAGCTATAGTAGGAGAAAATGGGGCTGGGAAATCGACGCTGACTAATTTAATTGCCGGTTTGCTTAAACCGGATAGTGGGGAAATTTATATTAACGGAATAGCTCAGAGTGAGTTTAATATATCAGACTATTATGCTTTATTTGCGCCTGTATTTCAGGAGAAATTTTTATTGACCTATTCCATTAAAGAGACGGTCATTCAAGGTTTGCCCTTTGATGAACTAAAGTATAATCGTGTCTTGAAACAAAGTGGCTTGACTGACATCATTTCAAAATTCAAATTGAGAGACGAGACAAAAATTGTGCGCGCCGTTTATCCAGATGGAGTGAATTTGTCTGGAGGGCAGTTACAAAAACTGAAACTGGCTCAAGCCTTATATAAAGACGCACGCGTTCTCTTGCTTGATGAACCGACAGCTGCTTTGGATCCCATCGCCGAACATCAGATTTATCAAGATTACTTCCAGTTTTCTAAAGATAAGTTGTCTATCTTTATTTCTCATCGACTATCCTCTACCCGTTTTTGTGACCGAATCATTTATATCAAAAATGGAGAAATAACAGAAGTCGGAACGCACGAAGAGCTAATGGCTGAACAAAAAGATTACTTTAAGCTCTATGAAGCGCAAGCCTACTATTATAAACATGATAAGGGTGAAAAAGAGGAAAATGACGACGAACCAGTAGTATCAGGAGGTGTTATTTAATGGAAAAGTTGACCGTATATAAACGTGCCTTCAAAGATTTGTTTAAAATAGGTAAAACCTACTATATTCTGTTCTTTATCGAATCATTGGCGAGATACAGTTTGCCTTTTATCGGCTACATCTATATGACCCAGATTGTGGATGCTTTGACAAGAAATGACATGACCCGCATCCCTTCTTTAATCGTGCAGTATTTGGCCATCTTGTTGGTGCTGCAACTGATTTCTGGATGGATAGACCCACTAGTCACTCATGAGGATTCTCTGTTTTTAAGAAAACTCTTTGCTGAACCAAACAAAAAGATGTTAACTATGCATTACCATTATGCGGAAAGTTCCGAAGTAAGAGAAGAATTAGATATCATCAACCGAAATATGATGAGCAGCCAATCTTCTCTCCCGATGATTAATGTCCGTATAAAAGAAATGATGCCTGGATTAGTCAGTATAATATGGGGAGTTATCTTACTCACTCCGTTATTTAGAGTAGACACCGGCTTACTGCCAGACGGATTCTGGTGGATGCGTCCGAGTCTTATTATTAGTGTCTTCCTTCTACTGATTGGAATTAGTGTATGGATTCAAATCTCGTCATCCAAAAAATCAGGAGAATTGCTAAAAGCCCTTTTAGCAGAATTAAAAGAATCCAATGCACGATTTTTCTATGAAGATGGCATTCTTCAAGACTTTAAGTCTGGAAAAGAAATGCGTCTTTACGATTTAACTGAAAAAATGATCGAGAATAAAAAAGCTGAGTCTAAACAGACAGGAAAGTTACTGTCTGAAAACTATAAACGCTTTAGAGCCATGATGGTTCCAACTACTGGTTTATTCCAAGTTATGACTTATTTGACCTATGCCTATATCGGGGTGCTCGTTTTAATTGGCGCTCTACCTGTTGCTTTGATTATTCAACTTTCCAGCGCACTCAGTCAAATGGTTTCTGCTTTACCCGATGTCATTCAGCATGGTATGATGCTCATTTCTTCACCGGATGAATTAGAGCAGTATTATGCATTCATGGACTTGCCAGATGAAGAGGTCATCGGCAGTTTACCTATAGAAAAAAGGTTAGATAATGATTATAATTTTGTAGTAAAGAATATGAGTTTTTCTTATCCCGGCTCAGATGAAACAGTCTTAAAGAACATCACTGAAAGGTTTGAAGTTGGTAAAAAGTACGCCATAGTTGGAGAAAACGGATCAGGGAAAACAACCTTCATTAAGCTGCTCACTCGTTTATATGAACCGAGTGAAGGGACAATAAAAATGAATAGAATCGATGCCCATAAGTATGATTTAAGAGAGTACTTCAATCTGTTTGGGGTCGTCTTCCAGGATTACCATCTAGTCGGGTTTTCATTGGGACAAAACGTCTCTGTTAAACCCTATTTTGATAGAGAGAAAGTGTTGTCTACATTAGATAAAGTCGGTCTCGGGAACTTTGTCAGAAAACTACCTGATCATTTAGACACTCACCTAGGTACGGAATTTGATGATTCTGGGGTGAACGTATCAGGAGGACAGGAACAGAAACTAGCGATTGCCCGCTCTTTATACAAAGACTCCCCTGTCATGATTCTGGATGAACCGACTGCTGCTCTAGATCCTCTGACCGAGTTCGAAATCTATCAAAATTTCGATAACTTAGTAAAGGATAAGACAGCTTTCTATATTTCCCACAGACTTTCAAGCTCCAAGTTCTGTGATGAAATCCTAGTATTCGACAAAGGTAAAATTGTTCAAAGAGGGACTCATAAAGAACTGGTTGATCAAGAAGGCAAATACAGTGAGCTTTGGAATGCTCAGGCTCAGTATTATCAGTGATAATTATTATCATTGTAAGCCTGGTAGAAGGAACATTGAAAAGAACAGTAACGCATTCTACTGTAATTTAAACGTATCTGCTAGACATTGAAAATGATGATACGTTTACTCTTCTGAAACCTGTAAATTATGGTATAGTAGATGCTAGTGATTTTATTCGGAGGAAAAGACATGCTTGAACGATTGAAAACTGGATTAACAACTTATAAAGAAGTAACATATAAAAAATATGAGCGACTGTATCATGATTTGGAACAGACTCAGGATCCGCATACTTTGTTTATTGCCTGCTCGGATTCCCGCGTCAGTCCGGACATGCTTCTGGACAGTGATCCTGGAGAAGTGTTTACGATAAGAAACATTGCCAATACTATTCCGGCTTATGAAGTCAGCCAAAATGATATAACTACCGTTTCTTCTATAGAGTACGCGATTGAGGTGCTCGGTGTGGAAGAGGTCATTGTCTGCGGGCATTCAAACTGTGGGGGGGTGTGCGGCTGCTTTACAAGGGCCTAAGAAATTAGAACAGCTGCCATTTACTCAACACTACCTCAAACCGCTTGAATGTGTGAAAGAGAAAATTGAAGCGGCTCAATCAGACATGGACGAACGATCTAAAGCTAGACTGATGGAAAAAATGAATGTGATCGAACAAGTCGAACATTTGAAAAGTTACCCTCAGATCCAAGAACGCTTGAAAAGAGGCGAGCTGGAAATCGAAGGCTGGTACTACGACATCAAGTCAGGTAGTGTTTCTGTGTATGATGAATCAACAGATTCCTTCTGTGTGTCTGATGAGTATCAGAATGTGCACTAAATAGTTGATGAAGGTTCTGAATTATTGCGACAAGATAGAAGCATCAGAATAATGAGGAGCATTGCGGGATTCAACACTATGCTATGATTAGGCATAAATGAGCGAAAGAAGGATCTCTATGTAATACAAAAAGCTTAAACGGTCAGTCAAAAATCGAGCAGTAGCCGGTGTGTGTGGAGGTATCGCTGAATATTTTGACTTGTCCCCAACATTAGTGAGGGTGCTATTTATACTGATTCCGGGACCGCAGATGTTTATCATTTACGTAATATTGGCAAACGTTCTACCGGAAGAGCACAAATATCTATTCTAAAAATTATCTGGAGAAAGCTATTGATCAAGAACCAAAAGGACCCGTAACTGGGTCTTTTTGCGTTACTTTAGTTTATAGGTAATTCTGTGGTGACCGCAAACAAGGTGTCCCGAGTGTGATAACATCCAATTACACCTAGACTCAGCTCATCAACGTAGTAACCGAATGATTGGATGACTTGTTCTTCACTGTCTAAAAACAGGGCAGTGTACTCTGGGTTCATGAGATCCATATTAGCAGTCGACCCTGTATCAGCGTATTCCAGCTCTTCTACTAGAGAATCTATAAATGAAGAGTCAGTTATAGTGGTAATGAACTCATCGGAATCATAGTCCCTTACCTCTATAAAGGCCACATTTTCGGAGTCATCACCAAATAAGTCATTTGACCCGCAGCCAGCTAATAGAAGTGCGGAAAAGAGAGTGAAAAAAACGAAGCGCTTAGTCAGAAACGTATTATTTAAGTTCATATAAGCCTACCTTTCGAGTGAACCATACTCAAACTGACAGCACTAAGTCATTCAGCTGGGCATCCTTAGAACTCAATCATCAGTCGTACGTTACTTCATCCAGAAACAGTCCTTGAGCCGGCACAGTGAGTCCTGCTTTGCTTCGGACGCCTGTTTCAAACACCTCATCGATGCTGTCGATTGATAGATTGCCTGATCCGATTTCCAGAAGAGTCCCCGTCAGTACGCGCACCATTTTATGCAGGAAGCTTTTTCCTTTGAATGTAAAGTGAATCAGGCTGCCTTCCTGTTCGATGGTAATGCTGTCCAGTGTTCGGACTGTCGACTTTTTTGATTTCTTGAGCGCAGAAAAGCCGATGAAGTCATGCTTGCCGACCAGCTTGTCGCACGCTTCACGCATCTTGTCCAGATCCAGCTCTTCAGCATAATGGAAGCTGTATCCCCGTTCAAATGCTGAAGGGATAGTCTGATTCCAGACATAGTAACTGTACTGTTTGGATGTTGCGTTGTAGCGTGAATGGAAACGGTCATGCACGTCTTCGAGCTTTTTGACAATAATGTCCTGCGGCAGATTGTTAATCAGGATCTCCTGCATTGCATTCAAGTCCATATCGGAATTTGTCTTGAAGTTAGCCACTTGTCCTCTGGCATGCGTCCCGGCATCTGTTCTGCCTGACCCGATGATCTCCGTTTCTGTTCCGGTCAGTTGTGTAAGAATGTGTTCGATTTTTCCTTGGATCGTCTTGTCTGAATGACCCAGTCTCTGCCATCCCTGATAGCGGCCGCCATCATATTCGATCGTCATTTTTATATTTCGCATAGTATCCCTCTTAATTCTTCAGTTTGATGATTCTGGTGAAAAAAATTGGCATAGTGTGCCTTCTTCTCTATGATATACTAAACGGGAAACCATTACACGGGAATACTTGAATAGGGGGCATGACAATGGAGAACACGGGAAATAATGACTTAAGCGTACATATTGGCAGTGAAAAATGGCATCAGGCAGCGGCATATTTTGTCCGAATGAAGGTGTTCGTTCTGGAAAGAGACATCGCCATTCAAAATGAATTTGACAGTGAAGACCACGATGAGACGGTGTATGTCGTACTGTATGATAACGACAAACCAGTTGCCACAGGTCGGTTTATTCAAATGGAGGAAGGCACTGTTCGGCCCGGTCGAATTGCTGTTTTAAACGATTACCGTGGAAAAGGTCTTGGTGAACGGGTGGTCAAAGAGCTGGAAGCTTATGCTCGGACTAAAGGCTGCATGGCTTCCGAGATTCATGGCGAATTGAGCGCGGCACCTTTTTACGAAAAGCTTGGCTACACGAGAGAAGGGGACAGTTATCTTGAAGATGGTGTCCCTTGTATTACATTGGAGAAAGTGTTGATTTAAAAAGCGGATAGGAGGAGTCAAATGACCAACGAAGTGACAAGGGAATCCAAACGCAGGTGGGATCTGTTTGCGGAAGACTATGCAAAGCGCACCAGTAAATTCGGGGATCTGCATAAAGAAGTACTGTTGACGCCGACTATCCTGTCCTTGCTTGAAGACGTAGACGGTCAGAAGATTCTGGATGCTGGCTGTGGTGAAGGGTACTTCAGCCGACTGCTTGCGGAAAAAGGTGCTCATGTGACAGCCGTAGATTTTTCTGCTCGCATGCTCGATATCGCCCGTGAGCGTACATCAAACGATGCAGCTATCGACTACAGACAAGCTGATCTGGAGAATCTGAATGAACTTGAATCCAGTCTGTTTGATCAAGTCATGTCGAATATGGCCATTCAGGACGTAGCTCACTTGGATGGCGTATTAGGCGAAATACATCGTGTGCTGAAACCGGGAGGGACGTTTGTCTTTTCGATTCTTCACCCCTGTTTCGTCACACCTGAAAGTGGCTGGTATAGAGATGAACATGGCAATAACCTTCACTGGAAAACAGATCACTACTTTGAAGAAGGGCAGTTTGAGCAGCGGTTCGGGATAAAAGAGAGAGTTTTCGGCTTCCACCGGACATTGACGACGTATATGGATGCATTATTCAGTACCGGCTTTACACTTGAGACCTTAATTGAACCTGCTCCCTCTGAAGAATATTTGGAGAAGTATCCGGATTTCAAAGAAGACTTGAGAGCACCAGATTTTATGATACTGAAAGTCAGGAAGGCCTGATAATTCCTGAAAATTCAGTATCGCAAAGGAGATTAAGATGGTCGAACTGGTACCTATTGACGAGAATAATTTTGAAGCAGTGATTAAGCTGGACCTTCATGAACACCAGCGAAAATTCGTCGCGCCTAATGTGCGCTCACTTGCGGAATGTTACCTTTACCGAAAAAACGAGGATGTCTTTCCTTTTGCTGTCCAAGACGGGGAGACCGTTGTCGGCTTTTTACTGCTTGACTTGGACTTTGAAGAGAAGGAAATGATGATCTGGCGTATGATGATCGACAAGCAGTACCAAGGAAAAGGTTACGGACGTCAGACGGTGCAGGCGGTCATTGAACGCTTCGAAAATGACCCAGACCATACCGTACTGATTGCCGACTATGTCAAGGGAAACGAAGCCATGGGGAGCCTTCTCAGGGACTTAGGATTTAAAGACGATTCGTTCAATGACGAGTTTAATGAATACGTGCTGCACTTTCATAAGTGAACAGAATCAAAATTATAAAAAGTAAACCGTACTGAACCTGACACATTCGAGCAATCCCTGTCAGGAAACGTGTGCCTTCTGCACGTATACTTTGAAGTGAGGTGAGCGATATGGATTACTTTCAGATGATTCAGCAGGCCATTCAGTATATGGAAGACCATCTGCTGGAAGAGATTAGTTATGCCGATGTGGCCGAGCATGTCTATTTATCGGCGTTTCATTTTCAGCGGATATTCAGTTTGATCACAGATGTGACGCCAGGTGAATACATGAGGAACCGGCGCCTGTCGATGGCTGGCCAGGAGATTACTTTGTCAGATGTGAAAGTCATCGATCTGCCCTACAAATATGGGTATGACTCTCCTGAAAGTTTTTCCAAAGCGTTCCGGCGGTTTCATGGCATCACGCCAAGTAAAGCTAAAAAAGCGGATGCTCCGTTGAACAGTTTCAATCGCCTCGTGATAAGAGTATCAACAGAAGGAGGCACGATCATGCAGTATAGAATAGTCGAAAAAGAAGCGTTTCAGCTGATTGCCAAGGTCGAGCAGTTTGAAACGGAAGCTGTGGATGAAAACGGAAAAGAGGTCAATAAGATAGCTGGCTTCTGGGAAGACAGTAGAGAATCGGGCGTCTTTACAGAACTGATGCAGCATGCAGAAACGGACGATTTTTATGGTGTCTGTGCGCCTGTATCTAAGGACAGTCTCTATTTTGATTACGGCATCGGAATGGTTTATGATGGCAGCGAAGTCCCTGAGGGGTATCAGGTCTGGGACGTGACCCCGACAATGTGGGCAGTTTTTTCCTGTATCGGTGACACACCAGACTGCATAGCAGACACCTGGGAGTGCATATTTAAAGAGTTTCTACCAGGGTCGGACTACGACATGCTTGATGACACGGACTTTGAATTATATCCAGCTGATGGACCAGACAATCTGTTTTGTGAAATATGGATCCCGGTGGCAAAGAAAAATTAAATACACAAAAAGGCACTGTATAAATAGCGTGCCTTTTTGTGTTACGTTAGTTGTTAATTGAGAATCTGTTGCCAGAAGGGGATGTAGGACCATTGATTTCAGTACTGGAAAGTTTAAACGAAGTGTCTATACTTATACTATTTATTGTCGCGATCATTCTTGAGAGGTCTTTGAGAAAGAAAAAGAAACAGGGTCTGTTGTCACGATCTGAAACGATTCTCTACATAGTGACATCCGCCACTGCACTTGTCTACATAGTCAGTTACATTCTGCTGTATATCGGCACACGATAGTAAAAAGTGTGTGGCAATTCTATAGTTTGGATGAAAGAGCTCTTGAGGGGTCTCTTTTTATATATAATTTTGAGGAATCATAGCTGTTTTTCTATGGATATAGGAGTAGAATAAAGGTGAGATTGGGGATGGGGTTCCGCAAGGCCTGAAGCTAGAAAGTAATTAGAGAAAGCGACAGGCTGAGAGGAAAGTGAAGGTAAATAAGAGAAAAAAGGAGAAATAGATATGGAATACAGAATTGTCGAACGGGAGCCCATTACGTTGCTGGCTAGTGTGGAGCAGTTTCCATCGGAAGCTATCACCGACCCCGGAAAGTATCCTATACTATTCCAAATTTCTGGAAAAAGAGTATGGAGTCAGGTGCGATGCAAGTTTTGGAAAAGCATGTTGCAATCTCCAATAATTATGGTGCATGTACGCCGATATCTCATGAGAAGGGGACGTTTGAATTCGGAATAGGTGTGCCTCACGATGGAGGCGAGGTGCAGACGGTTATCAGTTGTGGACACTCTCTTCTTCTAAATGAGCGGTATTCAAGTGTATCGGAACTAATCCGAGCAGTGTGAGTGAGAGGTGGGACAGGATAAACCAAGAATTCGAAGAACAGTCAGGCTATAAGTTGCTCGAAGAGACCGATTATGAATTCTATCCTGAAGAAAAAGAGGCAAATGTCTTCTGTGAGCTTTGGGTGCCCGTGGGAAAACAGCCAAATTAAGTTAGAACGATTAATAAAAAAGGAGGAATCGTAATGACTCTCACAAAACATATCAAGTGTTGGATTTCTTTCATTGTCATTTGGTTGCTGGTGGTTTTGATACTTTTATATGTATCTGATAATGCAAATGGTTTTTTTGCAATAGTTCTTTGTGGAATATTCTCATGGATTTTCATGTCTTACATCGACGATATAAGGGATGGTAGAAAGTCAAAAAAGACGATTAGAAAGGATGGAACAGCATGAACAAATAGTTTATTAAAAGAATAACTATACTTTTAATGGTATTCACGTCCCTACCTGTGAATGTGTTTGGAGAGGGAACGCTTGCTTCTGACCTGGTTACATACGATGATATAAAAGAAAGTAATATTGAATTTGACGAGTTAAGTACAGAAGATCTAGATATTATTAATGAGGTAATTTAAAATGCTATATCAGAGGAAAACAAAGAAGATCCGAGCTTCAACGAAGCTGAATTTGTTGAAGACGTTGAAGCTTTTTTAGAAGGTAACGCAGAGCACTTTCTAGTTGAGGAGGAAGAAAGTGAGAAAGAAGGGATTTTCGCAGCACTTGAAAGTTTTTTCTTTATTAAGGTTAATGCGGCAGTAAAAAAAGGAAAAATTAGTATATCGAATAAAGTTGTTGCTGTTGGTGTAAATGCAGTTGTATCGTTAGCTATTGGTGGAGCAACTACTTATGCTTTAAAAACTATCGTCTTAAAAAAAGGAGCTACATATGTGACTAATTTATTAGTTAAAAAAGTAGTGGCTAAGCTCTTAGCTATCGGTATCAAGGAAGTAACTGGTGTTGGTACATTGATAAGAACAATTGTTCAAAATGTGCTTGATCCGGGTAGTACAGTAGCAAGTTATTATGACAGAAGAGACTACTATCCAAGGAATGGTTTCGTAGATATTACTAGCTAAAACAAAATATATATAATTTTAAGAATCGTTTCATAGTGCAAATTGTGCAAACCCCCAAAAGTTAGACCTCAAAATCTAACTTTTGGGGGTGTTTTTATGGCTAACTATAGCTATAAGTTAGATTGAAGATTGTTGAGGGTTATATGAATGGAAACGGGAGAATATATATAAGTTTTGAAAAATTAAAGAAAGCAATTACTGACTATATTATCTACTATTATAACTACAATAGGAAAGGGAAACTAAATGAAGTAAGTCCTGTCGAGTGCAGATTGACAAACAATAATATTAAACTGAGCTCACAAAAAAAGAGCAGAATAATCTGCTCTGAAAAAAGTCTGACTTTTTTGGGTCACTGTATGACGGGCCACTGGTCTTTCGGTTTATCTTATATTACGCAGTCTGTCTGCGTGTTTTAACTACTTCTGAAACCTGCATGCCGTATTGAGCGACAGTCCATGCGAAGAATAGAGTGAACGGGATAAAGAATAAGAGTGATGCTCTGATAGGAGCAAGTGAAGCCACGTGGTAATAAACCAGGGTCACTCCAGTTGTCATAAAGCCATTCACGTACAGGCTGATGTTTTCAAGTGCTTTGACTTTGCTTACGACGAACGCCAGTCCTGATAAAATCAGCGCTGCGACAGCCGCATAACCAAATGGGTTAGTGACTGCTGCAATACCCATAGTTGAGAATAAAGCAGCTTCAATGAGAATGTGAGCCGCGATGAATCCGGCACTCATGATCCCAGAAACGGCAGCGACGTGCTTGTTGTCCAGTGGTTTGGATAAAACTATACCACCCATAGCGATATAAGCAAGAGTTCCCACGATCATTGAACGACCATGTTCACTGTAAACGGGTAAAACGTCTGTTAGTAAAGCGACTAACATGAGAGTGACGATTGCTGAAAGGACAAGTAAAACTGTTTTTGTGTTCAGTTTTTTCATATAGACCAATCTCCTTATGTATGTTTTAGATAGTTTTCTTACAATCATTAAGTTAACACATGTTTGCCTTAGTTTCAACTTAAAAAAGCATATCATTGAAATAAAAAGGCATATTTGCAATAGGGTCTTGGTTTTTCAGTTTATATCTATTATAATATAGTAGTTCATAAAATGTAAGGAGAGATACATAAGATGATTGAGAATAATAGTAAATTAACAACATCCACTGGTGCTCCAGTTGGAGACAATCAGAACTCAATGACTGCCGGTACCCACGGCCCAACTTTAATCCAAGACGTTCACTTACTTGAGAAACTGGCTCACTTCAACCGCGAACGTGTGCCTGAACGTGTTGTGCATGCAAAAGGTGCAGGTGCTCACGGCCATTTTACAGTAACAAACCCGGACATTGCCAAGTACACCAAAGCAGATCTTTTCTCTGAAGAAGGAAAAGAAACACCTATGTTCATCCGCTTCTCTACAGTTGCCGGCGAACTGGGCTCGGCTGATACTGTACGTGACCCACGTGGATTTGCAGTGAAATTTTATACAGATGAAGGGAACTATGACATTGTTGGTAACAACACACCTATTTTCTTCATCCGAGACGCAATCAAATTCCCTGACTTTATTCATACACAGAAGCGTGTGCCACAGACAAACTTGAAGGATCCTAATATGATATGGGACTTCTGGTCACTATCTCCAGAATCACTGCATCAGATCACGATTCTGCATTCTGACCGCGGGATTCCTGCGACGCTGCGCCACATGCATGGATACGGCAGTCACACATTCAAATGGGTTAATAAAGACGGCGAGTCTTTCTGGGTGAAATACCACTTTAGAACAGACCAGGGCGTTAAGAATATGGATCCGGAAACTGCTTCTAAGATTGCCGGAGAGCACCCTGATTATCATACGGAAGATTTATTCAACGCGATTGAAGAGGGCGACTTCCCGTCTTGGACTCTGAAAGTTCAGATCATGCCTGAAGAAGAAGCGGCTCAATATGCGTACGATCCATTTGATATCACTAAAGTCTGGTCTCATGAAGACTACCCGCTAATTGAAGTCGGTAAAATGGTCCTTGACCGTAACCCTGAAAATTACTTTGCTGAAGTAGAACAGTCTACATTCTCACCAGGTAACTTTGTCCCTGGAGTTGAAGCGTCACCTGACAAAATGCTTCAAGGTCGTCTGTTTGCCTATGCCGATGCTCACCGCTACCGTGTCGGAACAAACCACAACCAGCTGCCGATCAACTCGCCTAAAGCGGAAGTCAGAAATCATCAGCGCGATGGACAGATGGCTTATCATAATGGTGGGAAAGCAGTAAACTATGAGCCGAACAGCTACGATGGCATCAAAGAATCAAGAGAAGATAACTTCAAGCCGTTTAAAGTATCAGGTGAAGCGGACAGTGTGCCTTATGACCAGGCAGACCACTTCTCTCAGCCGCGTAAGCTGATCATGGAAGTGTTTTCTGAAGAAGAACGCGGTCGTCTGTATAAAAACTTTGCGGATCACTTAAGAGGGGTTCGAGATGAGCAGATCATCGAGCGTCAATTGAAACTGTTCCACCAGGTTACACCTGAACTGGCTGAAGGTGTTGCGAACCACTTGGATATGAGTGTGCCGACAGTATAAAAAACATGCAACTATAGAACCGGAGGACTCGTTAAGAGCTTCCGGTTTTTTCTCGCGTCCATACCATTTGAACGATACAACTATCTATGTTACGGTAATAACCGTGCGTGTTTGAAGGGTAGTCCTTACATATAGGAATGAGGATGTTATCTCCCTAAGATAATCTTCAGACGGGCATAAACATAGGAGGGAAATGATGAAGAACAAAAGCTATTGCAAAGCATTAGCCGTTTTACCTGTTGCATTCGTATTACTAGGCTGTGATGGAGGAGATGCTGAGGAACAGACCGATACCATGTGGGAAGATCTGGATTACACGATTACTGGTATAGAAGCTGGATCCGGCACGACTGAATTAGCCGAAGATATGCTGGAAGACTACGATAATTTAGAAGGCTGGGACATACATACGAGTTCCACCGCCGGAATGATCACCTCACTTGACCAGGCGATCCAGAATGAGGAGCCGATCATTGTGACCGGATGGAGACCACACTGGATTTTTGAAGAATACGATCTGAAATTTCTTGATGATCCACAAGACTCTCTTGGAGAAGAAGAATTTATCCATACCATTGCCCGTGAAGGTTTAGAGGCAGACAAGCCTGAAGCCTACGCAGTACTTGAACGTTTCGAGTGGGACATATCGGATATGCAGGAAGTCATGCTCACTGCTCAGGATATCCCTTTTGAACAAGCTGCTTCTGATTGGGTAGAAGAGAATAGAGAAGATGTAGACCAGTGGACAGAGGGAATAGATTCCGTTGAAGATGAAGCGTTCCATCTCGTTTCGACCCCCTGGGATACTGAACGGTCGTCTTCTCATGTCATGGAGCTCGTCCTGGAAGAGCTGGGATACGAAGTAACGATTACAAGCGTTGACCCGGTCATGATGTTTCAGGCGATTGCTTATGGAGAAGGCGATGCGAGCTTAGCGCCGTGGCTGCCCGTAACATTTGGAGCCTTCTACGATGAAGTAGAAGACCAGATCGATGATTTGGGGCCGAATATGTCCGGAGCTTTGAACGGCCTTGTCGTTCCTGAATACATGGATATCGAATCAGTAGAAGACTTACCTGCAAGATAATTAAATAATGTGCTTCCGCATACTTATGTGCTGTACCTAGCATTGAGTATGCGGTTTTTTGTTTGTGATTTAAAATGGTCGAATTGTAAATATGCTACTTCAGCTTGTGTTGAACTTTTACATAGATCATCAAAAAACAGCGTGATTCTTACAGGGGATTTACAATGGGTTGCTACGATAGTTATGTGCAGAATAAGCACACAATAAGTTCATATTGAAATCAATCAGATAAATAGAATCATGGTAATAAAGATTGCTAAATGATGATTCGACAGACTGTTAAAAGCCTCGCAGATAAAAAGTGGAACATTTTTTATCCATGCATGCCTGTAATTCATTCTGATGGAGCGTATATGTGAGTAAACTACGGGGCTAAAGTCCTGCTTATGATTGTAGGATAAGAAGTAGTTTTATCGAGTCGGTACAAAAACTTTAGAAGGAGGTTAGCTGAAATATCGATTAGAAGGAATAAGTTATGGTTGTCTATCAAAGGATCGCTAACAAAACAAGAGAGGAGCACCTTGTATCATGAGAACTCTTAATCTGGCCCACCGTGGGTTCAGCGGAAAGTTTCCTGAGAATACGATGATTGCCTTTGAAGAAGCTTTTCTGTCTGGTGCGGATGGGGTGGAACTCGATGTCCAGAAGACTAGAGACGGAGAAGTTGTCATTTTCCACGATGAAGCACTTGACCGAATGACAAACGGGACAGGTTATATAGCCGAGATGACACTGGAAGAGGTGCGAAGCTGGTCGGTTGATGGCGTGCTTCAGGAGGGGCTGCCTGATCAGAGAATTCCGACTTTGTCTGAATACCTTGAATGGGCACATGATAAGATTTTTCTGACTAATATCGAACTGAAAACGAAAACAGGTGAAGATATTGGCCTCGAAAAAAAGGTCCTTGATTTAATCTCATTATACGGGTTAGAAAATCGTACGATAATTTCTTCATTCCATCGAAACAATATGGCGCGGGTCAAGCAATTATCTGAAGGGGTTCAGACTGGTCTTCTTGTTCCCGGCTGTAACGAACATATTATTCAGTTGACCAAAGAGCTGGGTATGGATTATATTCATCCTCACGCCTTGTGCATTGATGAAGAGATGCTCGAAACTGCTCAGCGATATGAGCTGGGGGTCAACACATGGACCATCAATGAGAGAGCAGACTTAATAAAAGCCTCACACCCGAAAATTCATGCTATTATCACAGACTATCCGAATCGCCTGAAAGCCATTCAGGAAAAACAATTGGAAGTCGTCTAACCCATATTCTCCCTAATTTAAGCAGGAAAGAGCGCATTTACAGGCTCTTTTCTGTTTTTCCCCCTTTATTATCCTTTTCCAGTTTGAATTATAAGACAATCGGAACCTGTTCAGTGTATAATTGATTATCACGTTTTGTCTTATAATTTTGTAAAAAGGTCGATTAAACGTACAAAGATTGTATAAAGCGTGGAAAGGTCAAAGACCCAATGATGTCCGAAAGGGGTATGTTATGAAGAAAGAACAAACAACCGTTGCAGTCGCATTTTCGGCAATACTCTTTTTGCTGCTTTACAATTTCGCCTATGAATTAGCTTTCAACCAGACTTTAGTTAACTTGAGACTTGTCTATATAGCCATGTTGGGGCTCTTTTATCTGTATATTTTCTATATCAGAAGAAAGAGGATCAACCGGAAATAGACATGAATTACCATTACGAATTTAGGGAGCTCAAACAGATGAACACAAATGAGATCGAATCTTTTGATTCACGTAAACTGCCTATGTTCATTATGCTGGCGTACCTTGTTCCTGTTCTGGGAATAGGGTTTGCGCTTTACATACTGAATTATACACAGACTTACGAAACGGAACGCTGGGTACCTATGGCTGCACTTGTTGCTTTGTTTATACAGATTATACCAATCCTCTTTGCCGTTTTAGGCATTCTGACCTGGTACACGGGAGCTTGATTTGATAAGCTGTTGGTAGGAAAGGTGTGGCCTGATGAATAAAACAATGAAGGACTTGCTTGCTGACCGAGTAGAAGTACAGGAAATAACACACAAATATCTGAAAGTCATTCTGGTTCTCCTGGCAATCGGTTCAATTCTGGCATATGTGTTATAAAAAATAGAGTAGCTAGTAATAAGTAAAGCTGCTCGGAGGAATAAAGGGTGTTTTGATTACATGTTGAAAAAAGTTACAGCGGTCGGGCTGATTAGCTCGGCATTATTTTTGAGTGGGTGTGACCTTCTGGAAGACGCCTTAGGGCTGACGGAAAGCAGTTCAGGCACTGTTAGCGGAATAGCAGAAGCGGATATTCCGGGACCGGATGACTTACCCATCGACTCACTATACTTAGAAGTGAATGACAATATTCCATTCTTCACTAATGAAGAACTGGAAGTCAGTGAACCCTTTCATACGTATGCCGACCTGGATGAACTTGGCCGCGTCGGCGTAGCGGAAGCACTGCTTGATATCGACTTGATGCCGGCAGAACAGCGCGGATCAATCGGACATATCGAACCAACTGGATGGAATCAGGGGAACTACGAGATTGTGTCAGGAAACTGGTTATATAACCGCAGCCATTTAATCGGGCACCAGATGACTGGGTATGATGGGCGTGAGAACCTTATGACCGGGACACGTCAGTTTAACGCCGAGGGGATGCTGCCATTTGAAAACTTCGTCGCCAATGTGGTCGAAGAAACAGAGATGCAGGTCCGCTACCGGATCACGCCATTATTTGAAGGAGACAATCTTCTTGCCCACGGCATTATCATGGAAGGTTTCTCTGTAGACGATGACGGAGAAACTCTGACCTTCAACGTGTTCGTCCCCAACCAGCAGGATGGCATCGAACTGGATTATGAGACCGGAGATCACTGGCCGGCGGATTAATATGACCGAGCTTAGATACATGAAAAAGAACATGAGAAAGGCATGCCGGAATTTTATTTTCCATGGCATGCCTTTTATAATTATTGTCTGGAAGTGGTGCTTGCTTTTTCTATTCTGATCAGCCTAACCGTATTGTAGATAATGACATAAAAGATAATAGCGATTGGAAGAGTAACCAGGAAAAATGATACCTCCAATGTATGAAGAACGAGACCAAAAATAAATAGCGCTAGAAAGATCCATAAATTTAACGAGCTATGTCTGATTTCTATGGGAAAGTCCTTACCTCTGTATATTTTTGAAACTACTCATCAATTAATATAATGCCCCCATTTTGTAGACTATTACAAAATGGGGGCATTTTAGAATAACTCTTAAAATGAGAACCTTAATACTAAATTCGTTATTAAGTATTACTCCCACTCAACAGTTGAAGGTGGCTTACTCGTAACATCATACACGATGCGGTTAACGTGCTTGACTTCGTTGACGATTCTGACAGATATTTTCTGCAGGACGTCCCAAGGGATGCGGGCGAAGTCTGCGGTCATACCGTCAATGGAAGTAACGGCACGGATACCGATTGTATAGTCATATGTGCGGCCGTCTCCCATGACACCGACACTCTTGAAGCCAGGCAGGACCGTGAAGTATTGCCAGATGTCGCGGTCAAGGCCAGCTTTTTTGATTTCTTCTCTTAAAATCGCGTCACTTTCGCGGACGATTTCAAGTTTTTCTTCAGTGATTTCACCGATCACTCGGATCCCTAGACCTGGTCCAGGGAATGGCTGACGCCAGACGAGGGATTCAGGCATATTCAGTTCAAGTCCGAGTTCACGGACTTCGTCTTTAAATAGAGTATTTAACGGTTCGATCAGCTCGAAAGACATGTCATCAGGGAGTCCGCCAACGTTGTGGTGAGACTTGATGGTCTGAGCTGTGGCTGTTCCACTTTCGATCACATCGGTATACAAGGTTCCTTGAGCCAGGAAGTCGATACCGTCAAGTTTTGCTGCTTCGTCGTTGAAGACATAGACGAACTCGTTTCCGATAATTTTACGTTTCTGTTCAGGATCGGACACACCGTTCAGTTTGCTTAAGAAGCGGTCTTTTGCATCGACGCGGATCACGTTCAGTTCGAATTTACCTTCTAGGCTGGCCATGACCTGATCGCCTTCGTCTTTACGAAGCAGGCCGTGGTCGACAAAGATACAGGTCAGCTGGTCCCCGATGGCTTTATTCAGAAGCACGCCGACAACACTTGAATCGACGCCGCCTGATAATCCAAGCAGGACTTTCCTGTCGCCAACAAGTTCTCTAATTTTGTCGACTTCCATGTCGATGAAGTTCTGCATGGTCCAGTTTCCTGAGCATTCACAGACGCCAAAGGCAAAGTTGCGTAAGATTTCATTGCCGTTTTCTGTATGGCGGACTTCCGGGTGGAACTGTACGGCGTGGAAGTTCTTGTCCAGGTTCTGGATGGCACTGATCGGGCAGTGATCATTTGAAGCTGTGACAGTGAAGCCTTCCGGACTTTTAGTCACGTAATCCCCGTGGCTCATCCAGACATTTTCTTCTTCCTCTAGTGTTGTAAATAGAGCGGCTGTGCGGTCCTGTACACTGATTTCAGCTTTACCGTATTCACGGTTTTTGCTTGGGCTGACTTCCCCGCCAAGCATGTAGGTCATCAGCTGCATGCCGTAACAGATACCTAGAATCGGAATACCCAGTTCGAATATTTCCGGATCGATCGAGAAGGCATTCTCGTCATAGACACTCATCGGTCCACCGGAGAAGATGATGCCTTTAACGTTCATATTTTTCAGTTCTTCTGCAGTTGTTGTGTGCGGAAGCAGTTCGGAGTAGACACCGAATTCTCTTATACGGCGTGTGATCAGCTGATTGTACTGGCTTCCGAAGTCCAGAACGATCAGTTTTTCCAATGTTGTCGTATCAATAGTAGAGGTCACTCAATTCACCCTTATCTTAGAAATTTTTATCAATTAGCGTACGGAATAGTTCGGTGCTTCTTTTGTAATTTGAACATCATGTGGGTGAGACTCGCGCAGTCCGGCACCACTCATTTGAATAAACTGAGTGTCTTCTCTCAAGGCTTTCAAGTCTTTTGCTCCTGCATAGCCCATACCTGAACGCAGTCCACCTAGCATCTGGAAGATGACTTCCTGCAGGCTTCCTTTGTATTCGATTCGGCCTTCAATACCTTCTGGAACCAGCTTGTTGGCTTCATTTTTAGAATCCTGGAAGTAACGGTCACTAGAACCCTGCTTCATAGCGCCCAGGCTTCCCATACCACGATAAGTTTTGAAGCGACGGCCCTGGAAAATTTCGAATTCACCAGGTGATTCGTCTGTTCCTGCAAGCAAGCTACCCAGCATGACGGCATGTCCACCGGCAGCGAGAGCTTTAACGATATCGCCGGAGTACTTGATTCCACCATCTGCGATAATCGGCTTACCGTATTCTCTAGCAACTGTGGCAGAGTCATAAATAGCAGTGATCTGAGGGACGCCGACACCAGCAACGACACGAGTTGTACAGATCGATCCGGGACCGATTCCTACTTTAACGACGTCTACGCCAGTTTCAAATAGAGCACGTGTGCCTTCTGCTGTTGCGACGTTCCCGGCAATCAGTGCAACATCAGGAAATTCTTCACGCAGTTCTTTGATTTTTCGGATAACACCGGCACTGTGTCCGTGAGCCGTATCGATAACAATCACGTCAACGCCCGCATCGACAAGTGCTTGAGCACGTTCGAATGAGTCGCTAGTTACACCAATAGCTGCCCCAACAAGTAGTCGGCCGTGTGAATCTTTCGCAGCATTCGGAAATTCAACGACTTTTTCAATGTCCTTGATTGTAATCAGTCCGCTTAGACGGTTATTTTCGTCAACGATCGGCAGTTTTTCGATCTTGTGTTTCTGAAGGATTTTCTCGGCTTCTTCTAAAGACGTACCCACTGGTGCAGTAACTAAGTCATCTTTAGTCATTGCTGTGCTGATTGCTTGAGTGTAGTCAGTCAAGAAGCGCAGATCGCGGTTTGTCAGGATACCGACAAGAACACGGTCTTCCATAGAATTAACTAAAGGCACACCGCTGATACGGTAGCGGGACATCAGTTCTTCAGCGTCAGAAATCAGGTGGTCCGGTGTCAGGTAGAACGGATCAATGATCACGCCGTTTTCAGAACGTTTAACTTTACGGACTTCCATCGCCTGGTCTTCAATAGACATGTTCTTATGGATAATACCCAGTCCGCCTTGACGTGACATGGCAATCGCCATTCTGGAGTCAGTCACAGTGTCCATGCTGGCACTCAATACGGGGATCGACAATTTGACTTTATCGGTTAGACTGATACTCAGATCAACATCGTTCGGTAGAACATGACTTTCCTGTGGCATTAATAGTACATCATCAAAAGTGAAGCCTTTTTTAGCAAATTTCGTTTCCCATTGTGACATAAATGAAAATCCTCCTTAAGATTTGGCTGTTCGGTCTGATAATTTTAAGGATTAGTGTATCAAAGTGGCGGAAGCTTATCAAATAGTATTTTCAGGCGTTTTTTACAATGAGAAACTTCTCATTAATAGGTGGGGTTTAAAATATAGTGTTAGCCGTTTCAAAAGCTGTTGTGATAGGGGTAGAGAGGGATCGATCAATTGTATTTATTCTCATAAGGCATTTAAATCTAATCAAAAATTAATTATGTTATCAATAGGTAAACCTCGGAACGTTCAGTTATAGAGGAGAGAAACACGAATATTCACTGTGTTATATCGCCGAATTAGGGTAAAACCCGAACGTTGATCAAATCGATAGAGGTTTGAAAAGTGAAAAAGCCCAGCCGTAAAAAACAGCTGGACTATAATCATATAATTGTTTTTCTGAAAGAATTTATTCGTCAAGCAGACCTTGATCAATCAGGAAGTCACGTGCGACATCTTCAGCTGATCGACTTTCAAAGGCTACTTCGTAGTTCATTCCTCGCATCTGATCATCCTCGATCAGGCCGTCAAGAACAGATAGAATCTCTTCGATTTCCGGGTACTCATCTAGCAAGGCGTCAAGCATCAGTGGTGCACCTTGGTAAGGAGGGAATAATCCTTGGTCATCTTCGAGCACGACCAAATTATATTCCTCGATTTCGGCATCGGTACTGTAGGCATCGATCAGATTGATGTCGCCTCTTTCGATAGCCGTGTACCTCAGCTGGGCATCCATAGTTGTTACATTACCGAATGTGATGCCATACATATCCTGGATACCAGGGTAGCCGTCTGCGCGGTCATTGAATTCCAGTGTGAACCCGGCATCAACCTCGTCAGTGACATTAGCAAGGTCCGAAATAGTCGCCACATCATGTTCTTCAGCAAATTCGGAAGTGACAGCTAGAGCATAGGTGTTATTGAACGCCATTGGATCAAGCAGTGTCATGTCGTATTCTTCTGAGATCAGATCTCTAGCTTCTGTAAAGACTTCTTCTTCACTTGTACCAGGTTCAGGGACGATATCGAAGAATGTCGTCAGGACTGTCCCGGTGAATTCTGTATAAATGTCGATTTCACCTGACCGTAACGCATTGAAGACAAAGTTAGTCTGACCGAAGTTTGGTTCCACACCAGCGGTAATGTCACTCTGATCTTCAATCAGTAGTTTGTAGATATTCATCAGCACTTCAGGCTCTACTCCCTGTTTTCCAGAAATGACGATATCCTCATCTTCTCCGAAGACTAGGGGGGCCGCCAGTAGAAGCAGGATCACAAGAAGACCTGAACCGAGAATGGTCGCAGTCTTTTTGAATGATGCATTCTGGAAGTAGCGCAGCAGCTGGTCGAAAATAATAGCCAGTAGTGCCGCCGGGACAGCACCTAATAGAATCAGGTTGTTGTCTCCACGGTCAATTCCGAGAAGGATCAGATTTCCGAGCCCACCAGCACCAATCAAAGCAGCAACTGTTGCGGTTCCGATGATGAGAACCATCGCTGTTCTGATCCCCGCCATAATGACAGGCATAGCCAGTGGAAGCTGTACTTTACGCAGTTTGCGCCAGCGGCTCATTCCCATAGCATCAGCGGCTTCGTTAAGAGACGGGTCTACTCCTTCAAGTCCGGTATAGGTGTTTCTAAGTATCGGAAGCAGGGCATAGATTATAAGAGCCATTACCGCAGGCACTGTTCCTATACCGACTAGTGGAATCAGAAGACCCAGGACTGCCAGTGAAGGGATAGTCTGAAAAATAGCAGTAATTTGTATAATCGGTTCAGCAATACGCTTGTATCCGATCAGAAAAATGCCTAACGGAACAGCGATAAGTACTGCAATGATCAATGCCATAAAGGACAGCTGCATGTGTTCGATAAGAGCCGTTCCGAGATCACCACTTCTTTGCTGGAAAGTATCGATTAAAGTTGTCATGATGCAGAGGCCTCCTTATCAGAATTGACTTGGCTGGCTAGGTAATGAACCAGCTGGTCACGTGTAACCATGCAGTCTTCCTGATCGGCATGGGTCACCTTGACAATTGAATGGTCTGCCATCAATAAAAGCAAGTCGTTAACTGGCGGATCTGCGTCGATCGACGCCGTACTTGGTGCATCTGAGGTTCTGGTGATGTAGTCGTTGTCGATTAAATGTTGGACAGTCTTTTCTTCCTGATAATGCGGCAGACCAGTCTGCAGGAATTCTTTGACAAAGTCATTGGCCGGGTGCTTCAGTATCTCTTCGGCAGTACCGACCTGTTCGATCCTGCCCTGATTCATCACACAGATACGGTCGCCCAGATTGATGGCTTCCTGCATGTCATGCGTCACAAAGACTACTGTCTTCTTCAATTTGTGCTGAAGCTCGACCACGTCTTTCTGCAGACGGCTTCGGCTGATAGGATCCAGAGCGCTGAACGGCTCATCCATTAAAATGATGTCTGGATCAGCTGCCAGAGCCCGGATGACTCCGATTCTCTGCTGCTCACCGCCTGACAATTCAGAAACTTGGCGGTTCCGGTATTTATCAGGGTCCAGACCAACCGTATCCAGCAGTTCAGTTACACGGTTTTTCATGTCTTCCTTAGACCATTTTTTCATTTCCGGAACGGTAGTGATGTTCTGTTCTGTTCTACTGTCATATTGGGAAACAGGACAATCTGCTGCAGCACATAGCCGATATTCCAGCGCAGTTCCTGCAGGTCATAGTCGCTGATGCGTTTGTCATCGATCAGGAACGTCCCTTCAGTTAAGTGGATCAGCTGGTTAATCATTTTAAGAGTTGTTGTCTTTCCACTTCCGCTGGGGCCAATCAGGACAAAGAACTCACCTTCATTAATTTCCAGCGAAAAGTCCTCGACCACAGCGGTGTCATTATAAAATTTATACACCTCTTCGAAACGTATCATATTACTTCCTCCTAGTTCTCTATTCATTCAGTATAGCAAAGGGGCTGGGGAACCTGTAATCATATACTCATGGTGGAAGCGGGGTGTCACATTTTGTATCTGCTTTAAAGTTAATTAAGAATGCCCTACTTAAGGAAAGGACGGGCACCCGTCGCAATGACAAACTGAGTTCCTTTAACCTAATTCCGAAAGAAGTCTCCCACTTCTAAACGCGTGGGGGCGAAGCACCAGTGAAAGTGGGAGATGAATGTCGGTCAAGCTATAGCTTGAGGTGGTTAATCTGTCCTCTATGGGGTATACTATAATCAGTAGTAATCAACAAAAAGGAAGTGATGACAGTGGAATTGGACAACAATAATCATTCAGTCTTCTTAAATGTACTACCATCTTGTTTTAGTTGTGAAATACCGAAGAAAAGTCATCAGCCCCTCTGTTTCGGATTATGCAAAAGATATGTTTCTAAGAATTAGCACAACCTACAACATCACCCTCATTGAGTGGAACGTTGACAAAGACCACATTCATATCCTGTTCAAAGCCCAGCCTAATACAGAATTATCAAAATTCATCAATGCCTACAAAAGTGCCAGCTCTCGACTCATAAAAAAGAACTTCCCAGAAGTGAAGCGGAAATTATGGAAAGAAATGTTCTGGTCGAGAAGCTTCTGTCTCATGACAACAGGCGGTGCTCCAATTGAAGTCATCAAGAAATATATCGATAATCAAGGCGAAGTGAGGTGAGGAATATGCTGAAAGCCTACAAGTACAGATTATACCCAACCGACCAGCAAAAAGACTATTTTGTGAACTGTTTTGGCTGTGCCCGTTTCATTTATAACCAAATGCTTAGCGACAAGATCGACCACTATAAAGAGACGAAACAAATGCTCAACAATACGCCCGCTCAGTACAAAGAAGAGTTTCCTTTTATGAAAGCGGTTGATAGTCTGGCATTGGCGAACGCTCAGCAGAATTTGGAACGAGCCTACAAAAATTTCTTCCGGGATAAATCCATTGGATTTCC
>NZ_BAAADA010000034.1:12148-12369 GCF_039522005.1 Alkalibacterium indicireducens | reverse complement strand
GCAATCACTTTTTCAGATAGTAATAGCAGGAAGGTTCGCCAATTGAATCGTTCATTCTTCAAGAATCGATTTACTGTATCTTTTCCAAATCCCGGCTGTCTTTCAGAATCATTCACTAATTGATTTATACTTTTTCCACCATGAAAGGCAACAGTAAATAAGAAGGTAACGATAGCGGTCACACTTACTCCTTCTTCTTTTTTGATATTGGACCGATTTAA